>DAORXQ010000047.1 GCA_035371905.1 bacterium
TTATGATGCCTTTGGTAATTTATTAAGTAGTTCAGGTTCAATCAGTCAGCCGTATCAATATGTAGGAAGAGAGGGTTATTATAGGGAAGGAGATATAGGTTTGTATTTATTAGGTCAGAGGTGGTATGATGCAGAGGTAGGTAGGTTTGTAAGTAGAGATTTAATAGGCCATAGAATACTTAATCTTTATTTTTATTGTAGAAATAATCCTTTAAATTATATAGATGCAGAAGGAAGAATTTTTGTTGAGATTTCTATCCCTGCTACTACTTATTTATCCAGATGTCTTATAATAGCCCGGCAAATCTTAAATCGCTATCAGTCTATAGAAGATAACCATCTTCGTCATTGTATAGCAAGTTGTAAATTAGCTGAAGAAACAGATAAATTTTGTTCTTAATTTGCTGGTTGGTGGAATGAAGTTAGGCCTGGCAGGAGTGGAAGAAGTGGATACGAAGAGGATATGGCTTCAAATAGAGTTGGCATCAGATGTTATGAGGAGATAAATGAAAGATGTTCTACCCATAAAAGGTATAAATCCTGTGAAGAATGTTGTAAAGAAAATAGAATATAAAATATGCTTAAAAAATTTATTTTCCATATTATTAATTTTTTCAAAATTATTGATCTCACACCTTTCATAATTTTATTATACTGGATAGGTTGTGGATTACTTGCAAGAAAATGTTTTCCATATTTTAAAAGTAATTCAAAGATATCCTTAAAGAAGGGAACATTAATATTTTTTTGTTTTTTAGGATATAACGTTTTGTTTTCAGCATTTACATTTGGAACACTTATTGCCAGTGGTAGAGTTGTCGAGAAAAAAGCAAGAAATTTCTGCAAAAAGTTAATTATGGATTTTAAAGAAGAATATGTTGATGAGGAAATTTTTATAGAAGCAAAAGAGAAGAAAAATTTGAAAGAAATAATAAATGAAATAAAGGGTAAAGACTTTAAAATTGAATTTTATGATTTTTTTATGCAATATGGGAATATGAAATAATAGTGGATAGCAAAAAGTATTTATTTGGTATAGAAGAAACACCATTTCCTCTATTCAGAATTATTTTTAATCCAAATTTCAAACTTAAAAAAATAATAGAAAAAAAAAATAAGCTATAGCAAACTTTTAAAATTATATATACAGGAACAACAACAATGATATATGACCAACTTGGGAATTTAATAGAGAAAAACTTGCCAAATGGAATAAAAGAGCAGTATAATTATGATGATATGGGAAGGTTGATATGCAAAATATATTTTAAGAAAGGATAAGATTTTGAAAATTATTTTTTCAAGGCATGCAGAGGATAGAATAAAAGAAAGAGGGGCAACAAAAGAAGAAATATTTAAAACAATCAAAGAAGGAGAACAACTACCAGTAAAAGAAGGAAGAGTTGCTTACAAGAAGAATTTTCAATATAATAAAAAGTGGAAAGGGAAATATTATACCACAAAACAAGTTATAGTTATAACAAAAAAGGAAGGGGATAATTTAATAGTAATAACAGTTTTTACATTTTATATTGGAGGAAAAAATGAGGATAAAATATGACCCTGAAATAGATGCGATGTACATATATTTAGAAGATAGGAATAAAGAAGTGACACCAATAAGAATAAATGAAGATGTAGCAATTGATATAGGAGAAAAAGAAAGAGTCGTGGGGATTGAAATACTTAATGCTTCAAAATATTTTAAGATAAAGAGTAAAAAGCCAGAGATTAAAGTTGAGAATTTGTTAGTCAGTAGTAAAAAATAGTATTTAAAAAGATGAGAATTATATATGGAGTGGATGGTTTGTTAGTATTGTGTGAGTTTGATGATAGTTTGAATGTGCTGGAAAAGTAAAAAAGAAAGTTTATTTCGTAGGAATTACATTTATTTTATTTATATCTTTTGGTTTATTATCTTTATTCATAAAATAAGCCATACATGCAACCATAACTCCATTGTCAATACATAAATTTTTTTCAGGGATAAATACTTTTATATTTATAGGAATTACTTCCCTTATTCTTTTTTGAAGATATGAATTACTCACAACTCCGCCACCCAAAATAAATGACTTAACATTATATTTTTTGATAGCAGTTTTAATCTTTTTACTTAATAAATCACCAATTGTTTTCTGAAAAGAAGCACAAATATCTGGAATATTTTTTTTGCCATATTTTTTAACGTAATAAAGAACAGATGTTTTCAAACCACTAAAACTGAAATTAAGAGAATTAGGAGAAATAAGCGGAATTGGAAATTTTATTTTATTTTCATCTCCATTCTGTGCTTTTTTTTCAATATATGGTCCAGATGGAAAAGGAAAATCAAGAATTCTACCAACTTTATCAAATGTTTCTCCACAAGCATCATCAAGAGTTCTTCCAATTTCTTTAAAACTTGTATAATTTTCTATATAAAAAAAACTTGTATGCCCTCCTGAAATAACAAAACCAAGAGCAGGAAATTCAACTTCTTCATTTAAAAAATTTACTGAAAGGTGTGCATGTAAATGATTTACAAAATAAATTGGTTTTTTCAATCTATAAGATAGCCCACAGGCAAAAGAAACTCCAACAAGTAATGAACCTTTAAGTCCTGGATGATTTGTCACCCCTATAATATCAATATCTTCAATTCTTATTCCACTTTTTTCAATTGCTAAGTTAAAAAGATTATCTATCCTTATCAAATGTGCTCTACTTGCAAGTTCAGGAACAACTCCTCCATAAACAGTATGAATATCTTCTTGAGAAGCAACAATATTAGCAAATATCTTTTTGTCTTTTATTATCCCAATTCCTGTTTCATCACAGGATGTTTCAATACCAATAACTATCATTTATTTTTCTCCTTTAATATTTCTAAACTTTAAATAACAATCATTCTAAAAGAGATGAAACAGGAACAATCTTAATACCGTTTTCCTCAAAATCAGTTATCCTGTTTTTTAACACATTTATTGTAGATGTTTTAGCATGCCCAATTGCAATTGCATTTCCTTTCTCTTTTGCTATTTCTATTAATTCATCTATTTTTTTATTTACTTCTTCAGGGTCAGGTGATATGTCAAGAAAAATATCTCTCTTACCTGTTTTTATTCCTAATTCTTTTGCAATTTTAAATCCACAACTTTTTGAATTCGTCAAACTATCAACAAAAAATAAGTTTTTTTCTTTCATATTTTCAAGTAGAATTTTCATTTTTTCTTCATTTACTGTATATAGAGAGCCCATATGATTGTTAATACCTTTAATATAGGGTAAAAATTCATTGACATTATCTTCAAAAATTTTTTTTATTTCTTCATCTGTCATATCAGTTTTTATTAGCCCTTTGTCAAGACATTGAGATGGTGGTGATGGTTCAAGAGGAAGATGTAAAAGTAATTCATAATTTTTATCTTTTAATTCATCTAAAATTTTTTTACTGTAGGGCGCTTTTGGTAAAAGTGAAAGCGTAAGTGGTTGATTTATTTTTTTAACTTCTTCTATTATAGATAAATTCCATCCAACATCATCAATTATAATAGCCACTTCACCCTTCCCCTTCAATTTTTTCTTTTCAAATTTTCTCGGTACTTCAGGTTTTATTTCTGGAGGATAAAACTCTGTAACTTCTTCTTTTTTTTCAACTTTCCCTTTTTCTGTAAATTTATAAAGAAGTTTTATCCCTGTAATTAAAATACACAAAATCAAAAATAAAAGAAGTGGAACAAAAAAGGAACAATTATTCTCTTTTTTCATTTAAATCATCTTTTTTATTTCTTCAAGAGCTCTTTTAAACTGAGTATCCTCTTCACTCGTTGGAATTATTGGTTTTTCTCCCTCAAGTTTAACCTCTATGTCAGGAACAATCCCTTCTCCTTCAATACATATTCCCTTTGGAGTATAATATTTTGCTATTGTCAATTTTATCGCTGAACCATCTGAAAGTGGTATAACATTCTGAACAGAACCTTTACCAAAAGTTTTAGTTCCCACCGAAAGGAAATTTTGATAATTGTCTTTAAGAGCACCAAACAATATTTCAGAAGCAGATGCACTCCCTCCATTTACAAGAAGAACTATTGGCTTTTGCCATAAAGGTCTATTTTTGCTGTAGAATTTTGCAGAGTCCTTTTTATTTCTTCCCTGTGTATAAACAATTAATTTGTTAGGCGGTAAAAACATTTCACTCACTTCAATAGCAACATTTAAAAGTCCACCGGGATTATTTCTTAAATCAAGAATTAAACCTTTTAAATTTTTTTCATTAAATTCAATTAAAGTTTTTTTCAAATCTTCTGTTGTGTTTTCCTGAAATCCGGTTAACCTCACATAGCCAATTTCTCTATATATTTTTGATTTTACTGATTTTATTTTTATGACATCCCTTTCTAATGTAAACTTCATCAAATTTGAAACACCCTCTCTTAAAACACTTATTGTTACTTTTGTACCTTTTTTCCCTCTTAACATTTGAGCCGCTTCCATAGTTGTCATATCTTTGGTTGATTTTCCATCTATTTCTATTATTTTATCGCCCTCTTTAATTCCGGATTTCCACGCAGGAGTATCTTCAATTGGACTTACAACAGTAATTATTCCATCTTTAAGTGTTATTTCCATTCCCACACCTTCAAACTCTCCTTTTGTTTCTATCTGCAATTCTTTTTTCAATTCAGGTTCTAAAAATGCACTATATGGGTCAAGAGACATTAACATACCTTTTAAAGCACCGTATATGAGTTTTTTATTCTCCACAGGCTCAACATAATTATCTCTGACTATATTTAAAGCATCAATAAGTAGTTCCAGATTTTTATAGGGATTATCTTCCCACTTCTTTTCCCGAGAAACCTTGACGTCGCCACCAAAAACAATTGAAAGGAATAAAAAACCCAGAATTACTAAAATTATTCTTTTTCTCATATTTCTCCTTTTTTATCTATTTATTTTACCCTTTATTTTAAATTTTTTAAACTGTCCAATAAAATTTCCTTTACAATATTTGGATTCGTTTTTCCACCTGTTTTTCGCATTACTTGACCAACCAGAAAACCTATAACCTGCTCTTTTCCTTTTTTCCAGTCATCAATTGCTTTCTGGTTTTCCTGTAAAACTTCATTAACAATATTTTTTATTATACTTTCGTCTTCTATCTGAATAAGATTTCTCTTTTTTACAATTTCAGATGGTTTTTCACCTGTCATAAACGATTCTTTAAATATTTCTTTACCAACAGTCATTGTTATCTTTTTTTCATCAATCATTTTTAAAATTTCAATAAAATTTTCTACTTTTAGAGGAATTTCTTCTTTATTTAATATTTTACCTTTTGTTAAAGATAAGAGTTCACCCATTATCCAGTTTGCAATTATTTTCGGATTGTTATAATTTCTTACACATATTTCAAAATAATCTGCAATACCTTTTTGAGAAATTAAAACACCTGCGTCATAATCAGATAGATTATATTCTTTCTTAAATCTTTCTTTTCTTTCATCTGGAAGTTCTGCTATTTCTCCTTTTATTTTTTCAATCCATTCACTATTTATCTCAACAGGAACAAGGTCTGGTTCAGGAAAATATCTATAATCATGTGCTTCTTCTTTAGTCCTCATACTTTCAGTTATCTCTTCTTTCTCATTCCACAATCTGGTCTCCTGATTTATTTTTTCTCCTTTTTTTAGTATCTCCATCTGCCTTTTACTTTCATATAGTAGTGCTTTTCTAACAGATTTAAAAGAATTCATATTTTTAACTTCTGTCTTTACTCCAAGTTTTTCATCTCCTTTTTTCCTGACAGAAATATTTGCATCACATCTTAAAGAACCTTCTTCCATATTGCAATCACTTATTTCAAGATATTCAAGTATCTGCTTCAATTTTTCAAGAAACCTTTCTGCCTCTTCTGGACTTCTTATATCTGGTTCTGTAACCATTTCAAGTAAAGGAATTCCACTTCTGTTAAAATCAACAAATGAGAAAAAACTGTTTTCAGAATGTAATAATTTCCCTGCATCTTCTTCAAGATGTATTCTTTTAAAATGGATTCTTCTTCCATCTACATCAAGATGACCTCCTGTTGCAATAGGTTCTTCATATTGAGATATCTGATAATTTTTTGGTAAATCAGGATAAAAATAATTTTTTCTTGCAAATCTACAAAATTTTGAAATATTTGAATTAAAAACAATACCTGTTTTTATGGCTAGTTCAATTGCTCTTTTATTTATAACAGGTAAAACTCCAGGCATTCCTGTACAGACAGGACAGATTTGAGTATTTGGGGGATTTCCAAATTCTGTTGAACAACCACAGAACATCTTTGTTTTTGTCAAAAGTTCAACATGTACTTCAAGTCCAATAATTATTTCATACTCTTCCATTTTAGATTTTTTTCACTCCTGCTTTTAAACTGACTTTCAATGAACAATTTTCTTTTAATTTTAACTGGTCATTTCTTTTTATTGCTTCTGCTAAATTTGGTAAACTTGAAAATGGTTCAAGAGCAATATTATAATTTCTTCCCCACCATGGATAGTTGTAACTCCCTTTTGCAATTCTCCAGAACCATAGATATTTAAAAACTTCTTTAGGAAATTCCATAAAAAATCCAGTTTTCAAACTTTCATTTATTATTTCATAATAACCCTCTTCCAAATCAGATATGAAAATAACGTCAGAAACATTATCTTCTTCAGAAGGGACTTTGCTTATGTCAACCTGTTTTCCATCAATTCCTTCAACAAATGGCCAGTTTCCCTCTGTCTGTTTTAAATTTGTATATGATTTTCCGTCACCAGGAACAACTTTTACTTTACCACCTTTAATATTTATAATACAATTTTCTGATAAAAATGGTTTGCCAAAAGCAGGATGATGTCCCCAGATAAAATCAACTTCTTCACCTGCAAGATTAAAAACTTCTTCATATATTTCTATATATGGAATTCCGCTTTTAATCGTAATTATTTTTTCAAGATAAAATGGAGTTCTATATGTATAAACAGAAAATTTAATAGAAACTCTGTCTTTTG
Organism: bacterium; assembly: GCA_035371905.1. Lineage (NCBI taxonomy): Bacteria > bacterium. The sequence continues at coordinate 7,029 of DAORXQ010000047.1, forward strand.
TATCTTCAATTATTTTATAATCCCATGGCAGTAAAGCAACCTCTCCATGAAGCCCTAAAATCGCACCTTTATACTCACAAATTCCGCCTCCATTCGGGAATATCTCCTGCCATCCACCGGGATAGTAATCAATAAAACTACCTAATTTTGTCGGTGCTGTCTGAATTAACTTTGATTGATGATAAACAGGTATTGGACTTCTCCACATAAAATCAATATCTTTTTCCTTATAAAGAAATTCAACTATATCTGTTCCTTTATCAACAAGAATTTCAACTCTTATAATTTCATTTTCAAGGTAAATGCATTTATAACCCTTCCATTCAAACTCCATAAATCTACAACCGTTATTCCTGTTCAACATTTTCAAGCCCTTTTGCAAAATATGTTTCCTCATCAATCAAATATCTTCTGAATCCTGCAAATCTTTCTTTAAAATATCTTTCACTTAACGAACTTATAACAACTCTTCTCAATGTATAACTTGCATGAACAAAAAGGTCATTTCCAAGATATATTCCAACATGTCCAATTCCACTTCCTCTTTTAAAGAAAACCAAATCTCCAGGTAGTGCTTCCTCTTTCTCTATTTCAATTCCATTTTTGTATTGTAGAGAAGAATTCTGTGGCAATAATATTCCTATCGTCTTATACACAAGTCGGGTCAATGCAGAACAATCCAAACCACTTTTACTTTCACCACCATATTTGTATTTAACTCCAAGATAATTAAATGCTTCCTCTATCAATTTTGTTCTGACATTGCTTTGTTTATCTAAAATTGTATCTTTTTTTGTTTCTTCATCAAGTAAATTTCTTGGTGGAATAACAATAATCTGACCTACTTTTAAATCTTCTTTTTTAATAAGATTTGCCTGTAGAAGTTTTTCAGGTTCAATACCAAATTTCTCACTTATTGATTCTAAAGTATCTTCTTCACAGATTTTATAGTATGTTTTTTTTGAAACATCCACTATTGGCTGTATTTCATCTGGATTAATATCTTTTTTCACTGTCTCTATTTTCTTTACTCCTACCACAAGTTTCTGCCCTGGTTTAATTGAAGAACTTTTTAAATTATTCAATTTTTTTAATTGTGTAATTGTAAGACCACATTTTTGGGATATTTTATATAAAGAATCGCCTTTTTTAACAGTATAATATTCTTTAACTAAATTCCCACTTTTTTCTTTGGTAATTTTTTCTTCTTTTTCTTTTTTATCAACAACTAATCTCTGTCCGGGTAAAATATTTGATGTTTTTAAATTATTCATTTTTTTCAGTTCGTCAACTGTTTTTCCATATTTCTTAGCAATTACAGAAAGATTTTCTCCTTTTTTTACAGTATGATAAACAGTATATGTAATGCTATAAGAGGAAAAAGATAAAAACAAAATGAAAATTATGAAAAATTTCCAGAAATTCATTTAATACCTCCTTCTAAAAGTTCCATAATTTCTTTTTTCTTTTCTTCAAAATACTCATCTATTTTTGATTTTAAACCTTCAAGTGTTTCAAGTTCTTTTATTCTTCTTTTCAATTCTTCCTGTTCATCAAGAATTAACTGAAAAATTTTTAATATTGGGTCTGGAAGTTTATCGTGGTCAAGGTCTATCTTTTTTTCTCTTTTTTCTACGATTCTTGCAGGCACTCCAACAGCAGTAGTCCCTTCAGGTATATCCTTTATAACTACACTACCTGCTCCTATTTTTGCTCCATCTCCAACCTTTATTGGACCGAGTAAAATTGCTCCTGCTCCTATAACTACATTATTTCCAATTGTTGGATGTCTTTTCTCTTTTTTTAAAGAAGTGCCACCAAGAACAACTCCCTGATATATTAAAACATCATTTCCTATTTCTGATGTTTCACCAATAACAACTCCCATTCCATGGTCAATAAAAAACCTTCTACCTATTTTTGCTCCAGGATGTATTTCTATTCCTGTTAAAAATCTGCTTATATGGGAAATAATTCTTGCAAATGTTCTTGCCCCTTTTTTCCAGAAAAAATGGGCAATTCTGTGAAGCCATATAGCATGTAATCCTGGATAACTTGTAATTACTTCAAAAACATTTCTTGCTGCCGGGTCTCTTTCAAAAACAACTTTAATATCTTCTTTTATTGTCTCAAACATTTTTGAAAAGTAAGATTGATGGATTTTCAATCACTTCTTTTAATCTTTTATAAAAATTTGCTGCATATGCACCGTCAATAATTCTGTGGTCAAAAGAAAATGAAATATACATATAATTTTTTATAACAGGACTCTCATTTTCAACAAAAATACCCTTTTCAATTTTCCCAACACCCATAATTGCAACACCAGGTGGATTTATTATTGGATAAAAATTTTCAACCTCATACATACCAAGATTTGAAATAACAAAGTTTGTCCCTTTTATATCCTCTTCAGTTAATTTCCCTTCTCTTGCTCTTTCAACAAGTTTTTTTCTTTCCTCTGTAATTTCTTTTATTGTTTTTTTATTCGCATTTTTTATTGAAGCAACAACAAGACCTTCGGGAACACTTATAGCAAGTCCAATATCAATATTTTTATAAACCCTTATTTCTTCATTCACAACTCCTGCTCCAATAACTGGAAATTCCTCAATGACTCTTGATGTCAAAAAAATCAAAAAATCTGTAATTGTATATTTTTCTCCTTCTTTTTCTTTGTTTTCTTTTATTTTAAGAATATTATCAACTATTACCTTTCCCTGAAAATAATAATGAGGAATAGTTTGTTTACTTTCCGTAAGTCGTTTTGCAATTATCTTTCTTAAAGGGGTCCACTTTATTACTTCATATTCTCCCCTATCTTCTGAAACTATCCTTTCTTTTTCAATTTTCTCTTTTCTTTTTTCAATGTATTCAAGTATGTCTTTCTTTTCTATCCTTCCCTCAGGTCCTGTGCCTTTTATTTCACTTATATCAACTCCATATTCCTCTGCCAACCTTCTTGCAACTGGACTGATTTTTATTCTTTCTTCTTTTTCTTCAACTTTTTCCTTTTTTATTTCAGAAACAGAGATAACTTCTTTCTTTTCTTCAACCTTTATTTCTTTTTTTTCTTCCTTAATTTCTATTGGTTCATCAGGTGTATCTGTCATATATGCAATAACAGTTGTAACAGGAATTGGCTGGTCAGAAGGATGAAAAAGAATCTTCCTTAAATAACCGGAATACGGACTTTCAACTTCAAAATTTGTTTTATCACTCATAACTTCAAAAAGGACTTCTCCTTTTTCAACCTTATCTCCTTCATTCTTTTTCCAACTGACCAAATATCCTTCTTCCATTGTCTCACCAAGTTTCGGCATAATTATCTCTCTTAACATTACTCAACTCCTTTTTAACTCTATTTCATTTTAACACTTCTTTTACTCCTTTACAAATTCTTTCAACATCAGGGATGGCAAGTTTTTCAAGAACAGGACTTTTTGGCATAGGAACATCAGCACCTGCAACACGTATAATTGGGGCATCAAGGTAATCAAAGGCATTTTCAACTATCTGCATACCTATTTCAGCACCTGTTCCACCTGTCTTACAATCCTCCTCAACTATAACAACCCTGTTTGTCTTTTTAACTGATTTAACAACTGTTTCAATATCCATAGGTAAAAGTGTCCTTAAATCAATAACCTCAACACTTATTCCTTCTTTTTCTAAAATACTGGCTGCTTCAAGTGAGAATAAAACCATTCTTGAATAAGTTATAATTGTTACATCAGTACCTTCTTTTTTTACATCGGCAACACCAATTGGAATAAGATATTCTTCTTCAGGAACTTCTCCCTTTGTATTATAAAGCATTTTGTGTTCAATAAATACGACTGGATTATCATCTCTTATTGCCGATTTTAATAAACCTTTTGCATCATAAGGGGTTGAAGGCATAACAACTTTAATTCCAGGTATATGTATCAGCCATGCCTCTAAACTCTGTGAGTGATGTGCTCCAAGAGTTCTGCCTGCTCCACCTTCTGTTCTTATTACAAGAGGAACTGTACATTTTCCACCAAACATATATCTTATTTTTGCAACCTGATTATTGAGTTGGTCCATACAAAGTCCTATAAAATCAATATACATAATTTCAGCAACAGGTCTTAAACCGGTTAAAGCAGCACCAAGAGCAGTTCCAACAATAGCATTTTCTGAAATTGGTGTATCTATAACTCTTTCATCTCCGTATTTCTGCCAAAGTCCCGCTGTAACACCGTAGGCACCACCATAAATTGCTATATCTTCTCCAAATAGAAAAACTCTCGGGTCCCTTGCCATTTCTTCATCAAGACCCTCATTAAGTGCCTGTCTGTATGTTATAGTTCTCATTTTTTAACTCCTTTTTAAACATATAAATCAGTATAAAGTTCTTCTGGTTCTGGATATGGACTTTTTATTGCAAAATCAACCGCTTCTTCTATTTCTCTTCTTACCTCTTCTTCAATTGCATTTATTTCTTCTTCAGTTAAAATCTGCTGTTCCTTCATTTTATTTGCAAAAATTAAAATCGGGTCCCTTTCTTTCCAGAATTTTTCTTCCTCTCTGGTTCTGTAAACTCTTGGGTCACTTCTACTGTGTCCATAATATCTATATGTATTTGCAACTATAAAACTTGGTCCTTTACTTTCTCTCGCATAATTTACCCATTTTGCCACAACTTCTCTTACAGCAAGAACATCCTGTCCATCCACATTTTCAGCAGGTATATCAAAAGCAATTGCTTTTTTTGTTATATCCTTTACAGCATGAGACCTTTCAACAGATACACTCATTGCATATTTATTATTTTCACATATATAAATAACCGGTAATTTCCATAAAGAAGCCATATTTAAACATTCAAAAAATATTCCATTATTTGTTGCTCCATCTCCAAAAAAGCATAAAACCACTTTATTCTGTTTCTGAAGTTTAATTGAAAGACCTGCCCCTGTCGCTATTCCAAGCCCTCCTCCTACTATTCCATTTGCTCCTAAATTTCCTTTTGAAAGGTCAGCAAGATGTAGTGACCCACCTTTTCCTTTACAAACACCTGTTTTTTTACCAAGAATTTCTGCCATAAGTGCTTTTAAATCACCATCTTTTGCAATAGCATGACCATGCCCTCTGTGAGTACTTGTAATATAGTCATCCGGATTTATAACTGAAATTGCTCCAACTGCAACTGCCTCCATTCCTGCATAAAGATGAGAACCACCTTCTGCAATATTTTTGGCAAGAAGTTCCATTATCATATCTTCAAACTGCCTTATTTGCATCATCTGTTTTAAAAGTTTTACAGCAAGTTCTTTTGTAATTTCCATCTTATTCTCCTTTTTAAGGCATTATTAAAACTTTCATTCCCTTTTTATTTTCAACTATTTCAAACCCATCTTTTATCTTTTCAAGAGGTAATTTATGAGTTATAAGTTTTTCTATATTTATCCTTCCTGTTGATAAAAGTTCAATTGCAATTTTATTTTGCAGAGGCGTTGAACCATGCGTACCCACAACAAAAAATTCTCCATAATGGAGTAAATTACTATCAAATTGAATATATGGTGCTTCTTTAGGTAACCCGCCAAAAAAATTTATTGACCCTCTTTTTGCAACAAGTTTCAAAGAAATTTCCTGTGCCTGCTTACTTCCAACTGCAACAATAACTCTATCTGCCATATGACCATCTGTAATCTTTTTAACTTCTTCATAAATATCTGTTTTGTTCATATTTATAAGATAACAACCTGTAAATTCTGCCTCTTTAATTCTTTCCTCAGAAATATCAGCAAGGATTACTTTTCCTGCACCATTAACTTTTGCTAAAAGTGAATGTAAAATTCCAATAGGACCTGCTCCAAGAATTAAAATTATATCACCAACTTCAATCCTACTTAAAATTTGACCATTTATAACACATGCAAGTGGTTCAGCAAGGCAAGCAAGTTCAAAAGAAAGATTATCAGGTATTTTATTAACGCAACCATTCAATACAGCATTTTCTGGAACAAGCATATATTCAGCAAATCCACCATCATAATGATAACCAATTGCTTTCAAGTTTTCACACATTGTTTGCTGTCCTTTTCTGCAATAATAACATCTTCCACATGGTATCGCAGGAGCAACTGCAACTCTATCTCCCTCCTTATATTCTTTAACATTCTTCCCAACCTTCTCAACTATTCCACTTACTTCATGACCTGTTATTCTTGGAAAGACAATATGCTTATGTCCATGATGGAAAACTTTAATATCAGTTCCACATATAGCACATGCTTTTACTTTAATCAGAATTTCATTTTCTGATGGGTCGGGTATTTTTACATCTTCAATTTCAAGTTTTTCAATGTCTTTTAAAATTGCACCTTTCATTTCTTTACCTTTTTGTAAATTTCCTTAACTCTTTTTTTTATCTTTTCATTATAAATACCACATATTTCTTCCAAAACAAAATCAATTCCTCTCTTCTTCTTAATTTCCTGCAATTCTATACTTTCTCTATCAAGTGAATAATTATAGCATAAAGCAGTTGCAAGGACAAAACATACATTTTCTGGAAAAATATTATATTCAAGACATAAATTAATTGCACCAACAATTCTTTCATTTTTACTGATTTTCCTCAAAGGTTCTCTTCCAACTCTGTAAATAGTATCTCCAAGAAGTTTATTATCAAATCTCATATTAAGGTCAGAAAAATAATTTTCAAGTTCTTCTTTGCCAAAATTATATTTTTTTATAAGTGCCTCCTTAATTTCCTTTTGGACATTTAAAAGTAGATTTAAAATTTCCTTATCCTCTACACATTGCCAAATATAAGTATAACCTTTTAGGTAACCATAATAGGCAAGAGATACATGAGAAAGGTTATGGCCAAAAAGTTTTAGTTCTTCATATTGATGTAAATTAGAAACAGGTAAAAAACCAACTATTTCAGGAATTTTTCCTTTAAATCCATTTTTATCAACAGGGAGAATTTTATATGGTTCAACCTTAACAAGCAATGGATTTTCTTTTTTTTCTTCTTCTGTTAATGGAGAAGTCATTCTACTTATAACTGTTTCAACAAATCCAACATTCTTATTTAAAAAATCAATCTCTTTTTTTTCAAGAAGCCCTTTATTTAAAATTTCTCTT
>DAORXQ010000048.1 GCA_035371905.1 bacterium
AAAATTAAAAGAAACAGACACAATAAAACTCAAACTTAAAAACAGTCCTTTAATTATTGAAATTTTTTAATCCCTTTTTATACCTATTTTTTCAAGGTTTTCTTTCAAGCAATTCCCAATCCAGAGTTCAAGTCCTTCTACAAGATAATTTTTCTGAAAATCCATGCTTATATTATCAAGTTTCTCTATTATCTCCTCGGGTAAATTTTTTCCAAATGCTTTTATATTTTCCTCAAAATGTTTTGCTTTTCTCATCCCTACAAGTGCAGAGGCAATATAATTTTTTGATATACACCAGTTTATAGAAATCTGAGCAATAGTCATATCAAGTTCTTTTGCAATTTTTTCTATTTCCTCAACCACTTTTAATGCTTTTGAATAAACAGGTTCATTAAACAATACATTGGCTTTTCTCACATTTTCAACTATTTCACTTCTATCTTTAAATCTTCCTGTCAAAAGTCCTTCAGCGAGTGGACTGTAAGCAAGAAAATCAATTTTATTTTTTATACAAAAATTTGTTGTTCCATCAATATCATAACATCTCCATAATAAAGAATATGGAACCTGATTTGATACAATAACAGAAGAGAAAATTTCTTCAGGAAAATTTAAAAGATGCTTTTTCCTGAAATTACTTACTCCTGCGTATCTTATCAAACCTTCTTTCTGTAATTTTGTCATTGAGTCAGCAATATCATAGTAATCTTTTTCATTCATATCTTCTTTATGCCATAAATGTTTCATTTTAGGCCAGTGAACCTGATATAAATCAACAAAATCAGTTTTCAATCTTTTTAAACTCCCTGTTAAATGTTCTTTTACAGTTTTATAATCAAAATGGTTTCCTCCAATTTTTGTTGCTATTACAAACTTATCTCTTTTCCCTTTAAGAATCTCTCCAAGAACAGATTCACTTTCTCCATACGCCTCCGCTGTATCAATAAAATTAACTCCATTTTCTATTGCACTATCTATTATTTTTTCAACTTCTTTTTTATCATAATTTCCCCACTGACCACCTATCTGCCATGCTCCTATTGCCATTGCACTAACCTTTATATCACTTTTCCCAATAGTTTTATATATCATTTTTTCCTCCCTTATTTACCTATACAGAAATTTGAAAAAATTTCATCAAGTATTTTATCACTAATTTTATTTCCCATCAATTCATCAATCTGGTTTATACAACTTTTCAAATTTTCGGCAATAATTTCTGGATAGGTCTCCTTTAATGCTTCTTCTAAATATTGCTTTACTGCGTTTATTTTTCTTTCCTGCCTTAAATTCAGATATATTTCATCACCTTTTATTTCTCCATATCCCTCATTTATGAGTTGATACAATTTATTTTCTATTTCCTCTATACCTGTATTATTTTTAACCGATACTTTCACAATTCTATCTCTATCAAACTCTCTCAAAATTTTATCCATTTCAACTTTTTGAGGAAGGTCAATTTTATTTATTATAATCAGATATGGTTTATTTTTTATGTGTTCCAGAAGTTGGTAATCATATTCACTCAATTTTCTACTTCCATCAATCATAAGCAAGTTTATTTCTGCCTTTTTCATCCATTCAATTGATTTTTCAACTCCCATCTTTTCTATTTTATTTTTTGCCTTTCTTATTCCTGCAGTATCAATTATATTTATCGGTATTCCTTTAATGTTAACTATTTCTGTAATCACATCTCTTGTTGTTCCAGGAATTTCTGTTACTATTGCTCTTTCTTCTTTTAATAAAGCATTCAATAAACTTGATTTTCCAACATTTGGACTTCCTATAATTGCAACTTTTACCCCTGTTTGTATCAATTTACCTTTATTGCACTTTAATAAAAATTTTTCAATTTCCTGATAAATTTCTTTTATTTCTTTTTCAATATTTAACCTGTATTCTTCAACATCTTCTTCTTCTGGAAAGTTAATTTTTGCTTCTATATTCACAAGAAGATTAAATATTTTTTCCCTTATTTCAGAAATAAAATTACTTAAAGACCCTTTTAATTTTTTTATTCCAATTTCAAGTCCAGTTTCAGTTTTGCTGTAAATAATATCAAGTATACTTTCTGCTTGAGTTAAATCAATTCTTCCATTAAGAAATGCCCTTTTTGTAAATTCTCCTGGCTGGGCAAGCCTTGCTCCCTTTTTAATACATAAATTTAAAACTTCTTTTAAAGGAATAAGCCCGCCGTGACATCCGATTTCAGCCATATCTTCTCTTGTATAACTCTTTGGACTTTTCATAATAACAACTATAACTTCATCAATAATTTTTCCATTATCAACAATATGTCCGTAGTGAACTGTATGTGAGGGTATTTTTTCAATTTTAAATTTTTTCTTTAAAGGGGCTTTCCCAGGAACAAAAATCTCCTCTATTATCCTGTATGTTTCATTTCCACTTAATCTTACAATACCTATCCCGCTTATACCAAGTGGAGTTGAAATTGCACAAATTGTATCTTTTTCCATATCTTATATTTTACCCTATTTTGTGTTTAAAGATTATTGAGTAAAAAAATACTTCTTAAAAGTTGGAAGGGAAGAACTGGAAAAACAAGGTAGGAATCAATTGAAAAATCAATGATGAAATTTTGAATTTTATCATTTATTTCTGGAATAAGAATTAAAAATTTACAATCCTTAAATTTTTCTTTCAATTTTTTTACAACCTTTTTTATTTCTATACCGCATTCATCTACTTCAATTATCACTATATTTACATTTTCCAGTTTATCTATTTTTTCCATCAATTTCTTATCATGCAGAAGAAATCCAGTCGTTTCATATTCGTAATTTTTCATAAGAAAAAGATACTTCTCAAGCAAATTCTTTTCTTTCATTAAAAATAAAATCTTTTTCATATCAGAAATATTATACAAAAAAAATAACCAAAAGTCAATAAAAAATTATATAACTTTTAGTTTGTTTAAAATAAGTGATTTTAACTGTATAATTAGAAAATGGAAGATTTCTATAAAAAAATCGGAAGAAAAATAAGAGAAGTAAGAAAATCAAAAAAGATAACACAGGAAGAACTTGCTTACAGGATTGGGGTAACTCCTAATTTTATCGGTCTTATTGAAAGAGGTAAAAAAAGGCCGAGTATAGAAACATTAAGAAAAATATCAGATGCTCTTGAAGTCCCAGTTTCTTATTTTTTTGATAAAATTACTTACAAATTACCTGAAGAAGACATAATAACAAAAAAGATAAGTGCAATATTAAAAGATACAACAGAGGAAGAAAAGAAGGGAATATATAAATTTTTAAAGTCAATTGTCAGAAAGAAAAAATAAGTTTATATTTAACCTCTCCTTTCTTGTAAAGTTGTAAAAATATCACAATTGATTTAAAATTCAAAATATGGGAGAAATAAAAAAAATCCATCCTGTTAAAATTTTCTGTGGTTTAATTTATAAGGAGGAGGAAATTCTGGAAAAAACAAAAATAAAACTTGCAGAAAAATGGGGAAAAATTGATATTGAAGAAGGGCCATTTAACTTTGATTTTACAGATTATTATGAAGAAGAGATGGGGATAAATTTAAAGAGAAAATTTGTATCATTTGAAAATCTTTATATCCCTGAAGATGTTTATGAGTGGAAAATCTTTACAAATGAAGTAGAAAAAGAATTTTCTGAAGAAAATAAAAGAAAAATAAATATTGACCCAGGATATATTGACAGTTCAAAAGTAATTTTATTATCTACAAAGGACTACTATCATAGAATTTACATAGGAAAGGGGATTTATGCAGAACTTACACTTTATTATTCAAAAGGGAAATATAATTTTTTAAACTGGACATATCCTGATTACAGAACAGAAAACTATATTTCATTTTTTTTAAAGATGAAGCAAAAATATACAAAACAGGTAAGAGAATTTTTGAAAAATGAAAAAAATGTGGGTGAGAATACTTGTTGATTTTTTTATAATTGTATTTATTTTGAGTTTAATCACAGGAATTAGAGCGGTTATGCCACCAAGAATGGGAATTTTTATCACACCTAAAGATTTAGGACTTCCTTATGAAAATATAATACTTCAAACAGAGGATGGAAAAAGATTGAAAGGATGGTTTATTTATTCAGAAAAAGCAAAATGTGTAATTATATGTCTTCATGGTTATCCTGCAAATAAATCAGATATTCTACCTGTTGTTGAGTTCTTATATCCAGAATTTTCACTTTTACTTTTTGACTTCAGGGCACATGGAGAAAGTGAAGGGAAGGTATGCTATTTTGGATTGAAGGAATTTCTTGATGTAAAAAGTGCGATTGTTTTTATAAGAAACAACGAGAAAATTAAGGATTTACCGATTGGAATATGGGGATACTCTTTTGGAGGTGCTATTGGGATTATTTCTGCTTCAAAGTATAATGATATAAAATGTATTGTAAGTGATTCTGCTTTTGCTAATTTCCCTGATATGGTAAAAAGTTATTATAAAAATTTAGGTCCATTAAAGTATATCTTCTCTTCTTTTTCAATTTTCCTCGGTAGATATGTTTTTAGAAGTGATTTTAAATTGAACAGTCCTGAAAATTTTATAGGAAGTGTGAAATGTCCTATTTTAATAATACATTCAAGAAATGATGAGTTTGTTCCATTTACACATGCAAAAAAATTATATGAAAAAGCAAAATCCGAAAAAGAAATGTATGTTGTTGAAGGTTCTCATACAGGTCTTGATAGAGCATATACAAATGAATACAGGGAAAAAGTAAAAAGTTTTTTTGAAAAAAATCTTATTTCTGAAAAAATTGAAAAAAGGAGGCACAATGAATGAAATTTTTAAAAGGCATCCTGAAAATCCTATTCTTACACCAGAAAAATGGAAATATCCATGTAATGCAGTTTTTAATCCTGGTGTCATAGAATTTGAAGGTTATGTTTATCTTTTATGCAGAGTAGAAACATTTGATGGATATTCTCATTTCACCCTTGTTAAAAGTAAAAATGGAGTAAATAACTGGGAAATCCCTGAGAAACCCACTTTAGTTCCTGATGAGAGATATGATGAGGAAAAATGGGGAATAGAAGACCCGAGAATTGTATATTTAAAAGAAATAGAAAAATATGCAATAACTTATGTTTCTTTTTCTCCTGGTGGTCCATTAATCTCTTTAATTTTAACCGATGATTTTATAAAATTTGAAAGAAAAGGACCTCTTGTTCCACCAGAAGATAAGGATGGTTCTTTATTTCCCAGAAAAATAAAAGATAAGTTTGCTTTAATTCACAGACCAATTATAAGAGGAGAAGGACATATCTGGATTTCATATTCTCCTGACCTTATTCACTGGGGAAACCATAAAATTCTTTTGCCTGTAAGAGCAGGGATGTGGGACTGTCACAGGATAGGTCTTGGTTGTCCACCGATTGAAACAGATGAAGGATGGTTGATAATTTACCATGGAATAAGATATACTGCCTCTATCCCGATATACAGAGTTGGACTTGCTTTACTTGATAAAGAAAGTCCTGAAAAAGTTATTTCAAGAACAAAAAGGTGGGTTTTTGCTCCTGAAAAAGAATATGAAAGGATAGGAAATGCTATGAATGTTGTTTTTCCAACAGGATATATAATTAAAGATAAAGAAATCTTCATTTATTATGGATGTACAGATAAATGTATTTCTCTTGCTTTTGCTTCAATTTCAGACATTTTAACCATACTACTTAAAGAAAAAGAATAAGTGGAATAGATTTTTATCTTAACAATTCCTTTTTAATTTTTCCACTTCCTGTTTTGGGCAATTCATTTCTGAATTCAATTATTGATGGAACTTTATATGTAGCAAGATGTTCTCTGCAGTAATTTTTTATTTCAGATTCAGTAAGTTCTTCTCCTTCTTTTGGAACAATAACTGCTTTAATCGCTTCCCCTCTTATTTTATCTGGAACTCCCACCACTGCCACTTCTTTAACCTTTGGATGTTTGTAAATAACTCCTTCAACTTCAGTAGCATAAACATTAAGTCCTCCAACAATAATAACATCCTTTTTTCTTCCAACTATATAAAGGTACCCATCATTATCAAATTTCCCAAGGTCTCCTGTATAAAGCCATCCATCTCTAATTACCTGAGCGGTCAAATCTGGTTGATTATAATAACCTGGTGTAACAGGCCATCCTTTCATAATAATTTCTCCAACCTCACCTTTGGGAACTTCTACTCCATCCTCATCAACTATTTTTACTTCAATCCATGGAACAGGTTTTCCAACAGAACCAAATCTAACATCTTCTAATGGCGGTAAAACATTTGGAGCCGCTGTCTCTGTAAGTCCATAACCAGAAAGTAATTTTGCTTGTGGGCATACCTTATTAAATTTTTTTATTACATCAGGAGAATATGGAGCACCGAAAACAGCAGCCCATCTTAATTTAGGTAAATGAAATTTCTCAAAAACTTCAAGATTTAACATACCGATAAACATTGTTGGGACAAGAAAAGTTCCTGCAACATTGTATTTCTGCAGGTTTTGGAGGAGTTCAAGAGGATGATAATATTCCATCACAACAAGTTTAACACCAAAAAGAATAAGAAGGATAGCAACAATACCACCATTGTGGGAAAAAGGGATTGGAGATATACATACATCATTTTCTTCACAATAATGGTAATGATGAAAAATTGTATCAATTGGACTTTCAAGATGTTTATAAGTCCATATAACACCTTTTGGAACACCTGTTGTCCCTGAAGTATAGAAAATTGCTGCAATATCAGAGTCATTTATTTCATTTCCAGAAAATTCAGGAGAAAAATTTTCAATCTTTTCTTCAAGAGAGACACAATTCTGGAAAGTGCCTTTTGTTATTATAATATTTTTAAGAGACGGCACATTTTTCATTATAAGGTCAGGATTAAACTCTTTTGAAATTGTGGTGATTAAAAATTCTGCTTCACAATGGTTAAGAAGTGGAAAAATTTCTTCTGTTTTCAATCTGTGGTCAAGAGGAACTGCTATTGCTCCAATTTTAAAAATAGCCAGATAAGAATAAATATATTCAGGATTGTTAAGCATATAAATTCCAACTTTTGTACCCTTTTTAACTCCAAGTTCTTTTAAGAAATTTGCAACTTTATTTGTGTTTTCTTCAAGAGTTTTATAAGTATAATCCACATCTTTAAATACAAAAGCCACATCATTACCTTTTCTTTCACTAATTTCTCTTAACAATTTTCTTACATTCATATTCCCTCCTTTTTACAATTTATTTTAAAATATTTTTTTTGAAAAACAAAGTTTTTTTACTTTCTTGTATTGGTGAAATAAAAATTCTATAATAAAAATTTAAAATTGAATATCTTGAGTTTAAGGGTAATAAATATGGAAAAAATTGCTTGTTTAATTTCTTTTTTAATTTCGTCTGCTGGTTATGTTATCAATCTTTCAATTCCTTTATATTTAATTTCAAAATTTTCTGCTTCTCCATTTATTCTTGGTATTGCTGGTTTTTTCGGAAATTTTGCTTATACAACTTTCACATATATTTTTCATAAGTTTAGATGGAGATTACATTTTCCGTGGTTTATAATTTCTTCTCTATTTATTTCTTTAAATTATTTTTTCCTTCCTTTTTGTCCACACTATAAATACATGTTCATACTGTTTTTCATAAACGGGATTTTTTACAGCAGATTCTGGCCTTCAATTCAATACATATTCAGTCAGAATTCAATTCATATAGATAGATACAATATTTCATGGTCAAGCGGAGTAATTTTTGGCATTTTTATTTCAGGATATCTTTTTAAAGTAAAAGATACTCTACCATTCTGGATGGGTTGTTTTTTTGCATTCATCGGTTTTTTATCTGGATTTATAAATTTCAAAAAATTTAAATTATTTTACAGGGATTTACCTGAGAAATTTTATGAGAGAAAACCTCTTGATAAAGAAACGAAAAAAGTAATGCTTTTAAATTTTTCAAGTTTTTTTGCGATTGGAGGTTTTTTATTTGTTTTCCCTAAACTTGCAAATAACATAGGATATTCTTCAAATCTTATAAGTAATATCATAACTTTCCTTTTTTTAATCAGAACATCCATGTTTTATGTCTTCAGCAAAATTAAGATAAGGACAACTGATAAAATATTATTTTTTAACTATCTTTTTATATGTCTTTCACTTATTGGAGCAGGTATTTCAAAAAATTTTCCTCTTCATTTAATATTTATCTCACTTCTTGGTTTTTGTTCCGCATATTCCTATAGATTGGGTCTTTTTACGGTTATTGAAAAAGGATTTTCAACAGAACTCAATGAATCAATAATTGGAATAGGTTTATTTACAGGTCCTCTTATTGTTGGTATTTTAAGTCAAATTTTTGGAATATTTAATGGATTTATTTTTTCAGGCGTTCTTATTTTAATAATTTTTCTTTTTCAAAAATATCTAATAAAATAAAAAAATGCTTGTAATTAAAATTTTTTCGGTTTTTTTAATAATTATCGCAGGAATAATTGTCAGAAAAAAAGGACTTATTTCATCTTTGACAATCAAAGAAATGTCTGTAATTATAACAAAAGTTTTCTATCCCTCTCTTATATTCTCTTCATTTTTAAGAAATTTTACATCAGAAGACATTATAAATAATTATATTCTGCCACTTGGAACAATTCTTATTATGTTTGTAGGTTACCTATACGGAATAATTTTTACAAAATTTATTAGATTCAATAATGAAAAAGAAAAAAACACCTTTCACTTTCAATGTACAATAAATAATTACTCATTTTTGCCCTTACCCATTATCCTTTTTTTATATGGAGAAAAAGATATACCAAAACTTATACTTTCAACATTTGGTTCTGAAATTTCTGTCTGGACAATTGGAATTCTATCATTAACAGGAAACAGATTTGAAAAAAAAGCATTAAAGAATTTATTAAGTATCCCTATGATTTCAATAATTTTTTCTGTTATATTGATATTTTTAGAAAATGTAATAACTATAGAAAATCAAGTAATTATTGAAAGTGGAAAATCAATTTTAAATGTTATAACCCTTCTGGGGAATGCTACCATACCTGTTGCTTTATTTATTGCAGGTGCAAAAATGGGAGAAATTGAATTGAAGGACATTTTTATATTTAAATCATTGTTTCTTGCAATTTTAAGATTGATATTAATTCCTTTAACCTGTATCTTTTTATTCTATATTTTTTCTTTCCCCTATGAAATAAGAAGAGTTTTAATTGTTGTAACTATTATGCCATGCGCAATTGCAAGTATTGTTTTAAGTGAAGCATTTGAAGGTGATAGTAAATTTGCAGCAGAAACAGTCCTTTTAACACATCTTTTTTCTCTTATAACTATTCCCCTTTTCCTCTATTTTTTTAAGTGAGAAATTTTAAATGAAAAATATATAATAAAAGTTTTTTAGGTTTCATTAATTCAGATAAATTTAGTATTTTCAGAGTTTTTATGTTTATCTTTTCTGCGTTAGTATTACCCAAGCATCAAAGAGAAAAACCAATGGAGGATAAGGGATTTGAACCCTTGACCCCCAGACTGCCAGCCTGGTGCTCTCCCAACTGAGCTAATCCCCCATTTTCAATAAATAAATTATAAGGGTATCCCTTCAAAAAGTCAACATTTAAAATTGCCTCATTAAAAAATAGGCCTCTAAATCCCTTGTCTTTCCTTCTTTCTCCAAGCCCACCTTAAAGGTGGGAAATTAAATTCCTCTTTGGCAGATTGAAACTCTGAGTAAAGAAATCTTTTGCTAAATCTTGTAATTCTAGGTTTAAATTCCTCTTTGGCAGATTGAAACCCAATTTTATCTTTTATTATTTCCAAAACAAAATCATTTTTTCCCCTATTTATATTTTATCATATTGAATAATTTTTAACAAATTTTTCTACCTCTTTTTTAATAAACTTCTTTACTTGTTTCCATTCTATTTTTTCAATCATTCTTATTCTTTCTTTATCCTCTTTAACAGTTTTGTCAGCATCTTCAAAATAAATAAGTCCTTTCAAAATCAAAAAAGTTGAATAGTTTAAATATTTTTCTTTAAGCCAATTAATAAGTTTTTTTATTCCAAAAATTTTCATTAAAAAATATATATCAATAAAATCCCTGTAATTTCCCCTCTGAACAATAGAAATTATTTTCATTGCAGATATATCTTCTATTGATGCAACAAGTATATTTTCCATTTCCACTGGTTTTCTTATAAGTTTGTAAGGGTAATAAAAAAAAGATAAATGTGTATTTTTAACAATTATTTCAAATGTATCTTCTGTGTCATTAACTATCTCACCATTCTTAAAATAAACAGAAAGTGTTTTAAATTGTTGCTGTGAATAGAAGTCAAAATCAATAGATGTTCTATGGCCAAGATATAAAGCAAGCCCTGTTCCATCAGCAAGATAAAAATTCATCTTTTTTGTAAATTTTAATTCCTTTAAAATTTCTTTTTGCTCCTTACTTAAAATTTCAGTGTGTATCGGATTTAATAAAGATTTCTCTAATTGCTCTTTCATATTTATCTTTTCCGATTTTTACCCCAAATATTGCTAACCAGAAATTTAATGATTTTTTATTCCAGAACCCTCTTGATGGATTTTTTAAAACAGAGACAATATCCTTTTTTTTATAATTCTTCAAAACCCAAAGTATTTCTTCATCTCCTCCGTGATTTAAAACATTTTCAATAATTAATCTTTTGTCTCTCTTAAAAGAAATTTTATCAAGATTATAGCTTGAGAGCGAATTTTTTAATTTCTTTTTAATATAAGTATTTTCCATAAATTTAACTTTCTATCCCCCATCTTTTTTTTACTTCCTTTATTATTTTCAAAGTTTTAGTATCAGCATCGGGATAATCTTCTACTGAAAGTATTGCACCCAAATATATTTCAAAATTTTGTAAAGGGAATTTCTTTTCAAAATCTTTTTTAACTTTTTCTTTTTCCCATCCATATTTCTCATATAAAAATGCAAAATCAATTAAATCCTTCGTCTCAATTCTCCTTCCAGAGCAATAAATCTTATTGAGAAATATATCATAATCAGATACAATTTTTATCTTTTCATATTTTTCAATTAGATTTATATTTTTAAATGGGAAAAAGACAAATGAAGTTTTAATACCATCTATTATGAAATCAATATTATCAACAAATCTTTCTTCTTTTTCTGGATTAAAGATTTTTCTGACTTTTGATGATAATCTCAAAAATGAAAACTCTTTTTCTGAAAGGAAATCAAGGTCTTCACTTATTCTATGATTATATTTAAACATTAAAACTGTTCCACCAGCAAGATAAAAATTTTTAAAGATTTTTTGGATTTCAACAGCAAGTTTTTTCATTTTTTCAATTTTTCCTCTTTCCATAGTTTTAGCCAGAATTTTATCCCTCTTTTTATTTCAGGGTATCTGAAAGCAATATCATATGTCTCTTCAGGATATTTTTTGTAAATTTCTTCTATATCTTCAATATTTCCATAATTTAAAACCCTCAAAATAAACTTTTCAAGAATAACCTCATTCTGACAGTCCCAGAAAAAAGATTTGTATTCAGGTGGGATAGGTACTTTCTGTTTATATTTAATTTTTACTCTTTCTATTTTTCCTGAAGTTTTCATTTTTATATCTGTTTTACAATTTCAAGTAGCCCAAATCCCTGACCTGTCCTTACTCCAAATCCATAATCATATAAAAATTGAAGTATCTCTGGTTCTCCTTTTAAACAAAAAATCCCCCTAAAGCCCCTTACATAACCATCATAATGTGGAACAACTGTATCGGAATTTGTTGCTTCTTCTGGAATTGAAAACTCAAGTTCAATTTTTTTCTCTATCCCTTTTATGTATTTAATTCTTTCTTCTGTTCTTTTTCTCAAAACATCTTTAAATCTCTCAATCTTATCTTTCTCAGGAATTATATACCAGTTTTTAAAATCTTTTGCTGAAACTTCAGGGTCTGTAAGAACTGAAATTCCAATTGTTTTAAATATAACTTCATTTCCGATTATTTTTTTGTTTGGCAGAAGTTTAATATTGTTTAAATTAAACTTTTCTCCTTCAATCTCAATATAATCAAGTTTTTTTTCTTTTAATAATAAAATTCCATTCCAGAAACTTGAAATTAAAGAAAAATCACCACTTGAAAAAATAAATGAAATATCCTTGCCAATTTTACCTTCTTTAAATTCTTCACCAAAATAAGGAGAAAATACATACGGTTTTGCTTTTTTAGAGTTGAAAAGAGAAGAGTAGAGAAGTTTATCAGTATTTTCAAAAACTTTTTTTATGAATGAGATGAAAAAACTTCTTATGTTTGAAGGAACTTTTACTTCTTTATTTGAAATGAATTGTATATAAAATCGCATTTTTGGTTTCTGTTTAATATATAATATACCATAAAATTAAAAAATTTTCAAATTTTTTCACTTCTATTTTGTATCAATATATGGTAAGATAATGGAAAAAAGGAGGCTGGATGAAAGAGAGAGTTTTATGTCTTGGTATAATTGTTGGTGATTTTCTCGTAAAGCCAGTTGAAGATATGCCGGAAAGAGGAAAATTAACTCTTGTTGAAAAAACTGAATTACACATAGGTGGTTGTGCTACAAATACTGGTATTGTTTTAAAAAAACTTGGTGTTGATGTTGCAATTGTTGGTAAAGTTGGAAATGATAATCTCGGTAAATTTATAATAAATAAACTGAAAGAAGAAGGAATAAATACAGATTACATAAAAATTTCAGATAAATTTACAACTTCAGGAACTTCTGTTCTTGTTCATTCAGATGGTGAAAGGTCTTTTATTCATTCAATAGGTGCAAATGCTGATTTTGGTTTGGGGGATTTTGATTTCTCTTTACTAAAAAACTTTTCAATTTTACATATTGCAGGACCATTTCTTATGCCAAAATTTTTAAAAAAAGGTCTTTCTGAAGTAATGAAAAAGGCAAAGGAAGAAGGACTTATTACCTGTCTTGATACTGTATGGGATGCTTTTGGAAACTGGTTTAAAGGAATAGAAGATGCTCTCCCTTATATAGATTATTTATTTACAAGTTTTGAAGAAGCAAAGATGATTTCTAAAAAGGAAGATAAAGAAGATATATGTGATTTTTTCCTTTTTCATAATGTGAAAAATGTGTGTTTAAAAATGGGTGAAAAGGGTTCATATATAGCAAATGAAAAAGAGAGTTATTATTTCCCTGCATTAAAAGTAAATGTGATTGATACTACAGGTGCAGGAGATGGATATGTTGCAGGGTTTATAAAGGGAATTACTGAAAAATTTGAATTTAAAAAGTGCGGTCTTCTTGCCAATATTGTAGGTGCTAAAATAACAACAGCAATAGGAACAACTGCGGGTATTAAAAACTGGGAAGACCTTGTAAAATTTGCGAAAGAATTCGGTTATGAAATTTAAAACTTTTTTGATATTTTTTCTCCTTTTTTCATTTTCAGTTCTTTCTGAAGAAATAAAATATAAAGGGGATAATATTAAAGTTTTTTTTGGTAAAGAAGATGAAATAGAAAGAATTGAGATGGAAGGAAATGTTGTGATTGTTTACAAGGATATTACGATTAAAACAAACAGAGCAGTATTTGATAAAAAGGATAATTTTATAGAATGTGAAGAAGGTGTTGAAATTTTTTCTTCTTCTGGTAGATTTTATGCTGAAAAA
>DAORXQ010000049.1 GCA_035371905.1 bacterium
AAAATTAAAGTAATAAAAATGAAGTTGTTTTTCAAAAAGTGGAAAGGAATTATAGGGCTTGTTATTTTCTGTCTTTTAATTTTTGGTTTAATTGTCTTTTTAATAATAAAAGATAAAAGGAAAACAGTTGCGGTTGTTAATGGATATAAAGTTACAATTGATGAGATAGTTGAAAAAATTGAAAGTTCTCCTGAAATTTATAAGGAATATTTTTTTGTTGACCCTAAAAGTGTTATAGATGACTATGTTAATCAGATTTTGCTTTTTCAGTATGCTAAAAAATATGAAAGAAAATTGAGAAAAAAAGTTGAAAGCAAAATAAAAAATTATTATATGGAGGTTTTAACACAGGTATTTGTTGAGGATATTCTTTCAGATACAATTAAGATTTCTGATGAAGAGATTTCTAACTATTACAACAGTCATTTACAGGAGTTTGTAATTCCTGAAAGAGTTCAGATTTCAGAAATTGTCGTAGATACAAAAGAGAAAGCAGATGATATTCTGAATAGATTGCGTCTTGGAGAATCATTTGAAAAAATCGCAGAAACAGAATCAATAGCACCCACGAGAGAAAAAAGAGGTGAAATTGGCTGGATTGAGGTGGATAAATTAAATCCAGAAGTGTCTTCTTTGATTACCCAGATGAAACCGGGTGAGATTCTTGCAAATATTATAAAGACAGAAATGGGCTATCATATAATAAAATTGACAGGAAGAACAGAAAAAAGAATTTTAACACTTACAGAAGCAACTCCTATGATAAAAAATTTACTTATATCCCAGAAGAAAAAAGTAGAAGTTGAAAACCTTATGAAAAAACTTAAAGAAAAAAGTAAAGTTATAATCTATCCAAACAAAATAGAAATTTTAAAGGAGAAAATTAAATGAAAAGATTTTTAATATTTTTCTTTTTATTTGTTTTAACTGTTTTTGGAGAAGATAAAATTGTTGCTATTGTGGGAAATAAGCCAGTATTTGAAAAAGAAGTAGTTTTGAGAAGTAAAAGAGATAAAATAGATTATCCAATAGCATTACAGGTTTTGATTGAAGAAAAATTACTTCTTTATCAGGCAGAAAAAAATAAAATAGAAGTTAGTGATGAGGAAATAAAGAATGAAATAGAAAGAATTAAAAAAAATTTCCCATCTTTGAAAGAATTTTATAATTATTTAAATGAAAGGCAGATAAAAATTTCACAACTTCGGGAAGAAATTGAAAATTCTTTAAAAATAAGAAAACTTATAAGAAATGAAGTTATTTCAAAAATAGAAATCACTCCTGTAGAAATTGCAAATGAGATGAAAAAAATTGAAGAAGAGTACAATGAATATGAGTTTTTTTTCAAATGGTTTGATAATGAAGAAGATGCAGAAAAATTTGTTAGAAACTTTAATACGGAAAGTTTAAAAGAGATGGAGTTAGCAAAACTCAAAAGTTCAGAAATTATAGAAGAAATTTTAGAAAAGATTTCAAAAATGGAGAAAGAAAAAATTTCTTTTCCATTTAAAATTGGAGAAAAATGGATTGTTATATACCTTAAAGAAAAAACACATTTAGATGCGGATAAACTTGAAATATACAGGGAGGCAAAGGATAGAATTTTTAAAATAAAGTATTCACTTTTATACAGAAATTTTATTGAAGAACTTAAGAAAACAATCCCTGTAAAATTTCTCTGATGAAGAAAATTATCGGTATAACATTAGGAGACCCTGCAGGTATAGGTCCTGAAATATTGTTGAAAGGATATGAAAAAATCAAAAATCTGAAAAATTTTATTCCTCTTATAATTGGCGATATCCCTGTTATTGAAAAAAACATTGAAAATTTAAGGATAGAGTTGAATATAAATGAAGTAAGAAAAAAGGAAGACATAAAAGAAGATTTTTTTAATGTTTATAGTACAGGTATTATAAAAAACAAAAATTTCCCAGTCGGCATTGACAGTAAAATATGTGGTAAAGCATCTTTTAAGTATGTTATAGATGGGATAAATCTCTGGAAGAAAAGAATTATTGATGCTATTGTAACGCTTCCTATATCCAAAAAAGCATGGCATCTTGCAGGATATAATTATTCAGGACATACTGAACTGCTTGCAGAAAGATTAAATGAAAGAAAATATGCCATGGTAATGATTGCCGAAAATTACAGGGTATTGCTTCTTACAACCCATATTCCATTAAAGGATGTTTTTAAATATCTGAATGAAAGATATATAACAGAAAAAATAAAAATTGGATATGAATTTTTAAAAAAATTAAGAATTAAAAATCCAAAAATTGGAGTATGTGGTTTAAATCCTCATGCAGGTGAAAATGGTGTTCTTGGTAAAGAAGAAAATGAGATTTTAAAACCAGTAATTGAAAAAATAAAAAAAGAAGTGATAAATATAGAAGGTCCATTTCCAGCAGATACAATTTTCAGAAAAAAATTTGACTTAATAATTGCAATTTATCACGACCAGGCACTTATTCCACTCAAGACATTTTATTTTGAAAAACTTATAAATTTTACTGCCGGTATAAAACTTTTAAGAACAAGTCCTGGACATGGAACTGCTTTTGATATTGCTTATAAGAATAAAGGAAATCCAGAAAGTTTTATCAGTGCATATAAATTTGTTATAAAATGCTTTGAATAAAATGAAATTTTTAATTTTAAAAGAAATAAGAAAACTGATAGAAACAGGAAAAATAGATATAAAAAAAAATCTTGGACAGCACTTTTTAATTGACAGAAATGCAAGGGATAAATTACTTTCTTTTGCAAATCTGAACAAAAGGGATACTGTTGTTGAAATTGGTCCTGGACTTGGTTCTTTGACTGAAGGTATAATTGAGAATGTAAAGGAATATTATGGTTTTGAAATAGATGATGACTTTTGTAAATTCCTTGAAGAAAATTTTTCTGAATATAAAAATTTCCATTTAATTAAAAATGACTTTTTAAAATCAGACGAAAATTTCTGGAATTCATTTAAAGGAAAGATTAAAGTTATAGGAAATACCCCATATTATTTAAGTTCTCCAATAGTTTTTCATATACTTAAATTTTACAGAAAAATAAAACTTGCTCTGTTAACCGTCCAGAAAGAAGTAGGTGAAAGATTTGTTGGTAAACCAGGAAGTAAACAGTACTGCCCAATTTCTGTATTACTTTACTTTTATACTGATACAAAAATATGCTACTTTTTGAATAAAAATGTTTTTTATCCAAGACCCAAAGTAGAATCAGTTGTTGTTAAAATTGTGCCATTAAAAAAACCGAGAATAAAAATAGAAAATGAAAAAAAATTTTATGAATTTCTTCCTTTAATTTTCAGTTATAGAAGAAAAAAACTTACAAATGTAGTTAAAAGAGTTTTTAAAATTGAAAAAGATGTGCTTGTAAAAGAACTTTCAAATTATGAAATTTTACCACAGAAAAGGGTTGAACAACTCACTCCTGAAGAAATCTTTCAACTTTTTAATATTATAAAATCTATAAAAAATTCACCGGATAAAAATTTGGTTTAAAATATAAAAAGGAGTATAATAAATTAGTCAGTTGAAAAAACATGTCAGAAAAAAACTTGTCAAAGAAATAATTGAAACTTACTTTTTAATTTTATCTTTTAAAAAGGAGGAAAGAAAATGGCAATGTGGATTGGAATTAATAGGAAAGCGCGCGTTTGTTATGGTTTTGATGATATTTCTCTTGTTCCTGGAACTGTTACTTTAAATCCTGAAGAGGTTGATATAAGTACTCAAATCTGTTCTTACAAACTTGATATTCCTGTTTTTGCTGCTGCAATGGATGGTGTTGTTGACCCTAAATTTGCAGTTTTATTTGGGAAATTTGGAGGAATTGCAGTTTTAAATTTAATGGGAATCTATACAAGATATAATGACCCCTACTCAGTAATTGAAAAAATAATTTCCTCTTCTCCTGAGGAATCAACTCAAATTATTCAGAATGTTTATAAAGAACCTGTTAAAGAAAATTTGATAGAGGAAAGAATACATGAAATAAAAAAAAGTGGAGTTATATGTGCAGTAAGTTGTATTCCTCAATATGCAGAAAGGTATCTTGAAATTGCTCAGAGCAGTGGAGTTGATATTTTTGTTGTTCAATCAACTGTAACGACTGTAAAACATATTTCAACAAAATATAAACCACTCGACCTTTACTCATTCTGTAAAAAAGCCAAGGTTCCAATCATTGCTGGTAACTGTGTAACTTTTGAGGTTGCCATTGAACTTATGGATACAGGAGTTTCTGGAATACTTATTGGAATAGGTCCTGGAGCTGCCTGTACGACAAGAGAGGTTCTTGGAATTGGAGTTCCACAGGTAACTGCAACTTCTGATTGTGCTGCTGCAAGGGATTTTTATTTTAAAAAGACAGGTAGATATGTTCCGATTATTACAGATGGGGGGATGGTAACAAGTGGAGATATATGTAAGGCATTTGCCTGCGGTGCAGATGCTGTTATGATTGGTTCTGCTTTTGTAAAAGCGGTTGAATCTCCCGGTAAAGGATATCACTGGGGGATGGCAACAAGTGATGAGAATTTACCAAGAGGAACAAGAATAAAAGTTGGAACCACTGGAACTTTAAAAGAAATTTTATTTGGACCTGCCAAAGTTGATGATGGAAGTCAGAATTTAATGGGTGCTCTTAAACTTTCAATGGCTTCTCTTGGAGCAAAAAATATAAAGGAGATGCAACTTGTTGAAATCGCTATTGCTCCGAGTGTTAAAACAGAAGGTAAAATATATCAGTCAGTCAAAAAACTTCAAAGAGAAAAATGAAAAAGTTTGTACATCTTCATTTACATACTGAATACAGTTTGCTTGATGGAATGTGTAGGATTGAAGAAGTTGTTCCTCTCGCTCATAAATATGGAATGAATTCTCTGCCAATTACAGACCATGGAACAATGGCAGGTATTATAAAGTTTTATTCAAGTTGTATTGAGAGTGGTATTAAACCCATAATTGGAAGTGAAATGTATGTTGCTCCAAAGTCGCGATTTGATAGAAAAACAGATGAACAGAGATCATCATTTCATTTAACCTTACTTGCAAAAGATAAAGATGGTTATAAAAATTTAATGAAACTCTCAACCATTTCTTATCTTGAAGGTATTTATTATAAACCAAGGATAGATAAAGAGGTTTTATCTCAATATTCTAAGGGACTTATAGGACTTTCAGGATGTCTTCAGGGAGAGATAGCATGGTATTTAAGAAACGATGATTTTCAGAAAGCAATTGAAACTGCGGGAATTTATTCTGAAATCTTTGGAAAAGATAATTTTTATATTGAAGTTATGCTTTTAAATATGGAGGAAGAGAAAAAAATTGTAACACTTTTAATTGAATTGAGTAAAAAGACAGGGATTAAACTTGTTGCTACAAATGATTGTCATTATATTTATAAAAATGATAAACTTGCACATGAAATTCTTTTATGCATTCAGACAAGGACAAAAATAGATGACCCGAATAGATTCAAATTTCAAACAGACCAGATATATTTTAAAAAACCTGAAGAAATGATAGAAACATTTAAAGAAATTCCAGAGGCAATTGATACAACATTAGAAATAAGTGAAAAATGTAATCTGACCTTTGATTTTGGGAAATATCACCTTCCAAAATTTACTCCACCTTCAAATAAAACGGTTGATGAGTTTCTTGAAGAACTGATTAAAAAGGGTTTAAAGGAAAAATTTGGAATTGAAGTAGATAATCTTGAAGGAAAAAGTGATAACGAAATTCTTAAAAGAGTATCTTATGAGTTTAAAATTATAAAACAGATGGGATTTTCCGGATACTTTTTAATAATAAATGATTTTGTAAATTATGCAAAAAGTAAGGGGATAAGAGTTGGTCCGGGAAGGGGTTCTGCTGCAGGAAGTTTAATCGCTTATTTACTTGATATAACTCAAATAAATCCAATTTCTTACAACCTTATTTTTGAAAGATTTTTAAATCCCGAGAGAATAAGTTTACCGGATATAGATATTGATTTCTGTGATAGAAGAAGGGAAGAAGTTATTGATTATATCAAGAAAAAATATGGAGAGAATAATGTGTGTCAGATAGGAACTTATGGTACAATGCAGGCGAGAGCGGTTGTTAAAGATGTTGGCAGGGTTTTGAATTTTACATTTACAGAAGCGGATAGAATTTCAAAACTTATTACCCATGAACATGAAACACTGAAACAGGAACTGAATGAAAATCCAGAATTAAAATCCCTTAAAGAAAGTGATGAAAAGATAAAACAGTTATTTGACATTTCAGTAAAACTTGAAGGACTTGCAAGGCATTCATCCATACATCCTGCAGGTATTGTAATAACTGAAAGGGATGTAAGTGAGTATGTTCCCTTATTTAAAGGTCAAAATGGTGAAATTGCAACTCAATATGAATTTGAATGTATAGAGAAAATTGGGCTTTTAAAAATAGATATACTCGGACTTAAAACACTTTCAGTTATAGAAGACACACTGAATTTAATAAAAGAGAGAAAAGGGATTGAAATTAAAGAATTCCCTTTTGATGATGAGAAAACATATCAATTACTGTCAAAAGGAGAAACAATAGGTGTATTCCAACTTGAAAGTGAAGGGATGCGAAATTTGTTGAGAGAAATTCAGCCGCAGAAATTTGAAGATATTATAGCGGTTTTGGCTTTATACAGACCGGGTCCAATGAAAAGCGGTATGGTCAGAGAATATATTGAAAGAAAAAAGGACCCATCAAAAATTAAATATGACCATGAGATTCTTGAAGAAATTTTAAGTCCAACTTATGGAGTAATACTATATCAGGAACAGGTAATGCAGATAGCAAATAAACTCGCAAACTTCTCAATGGGAGAAGCAGATGTTTTAAGAAAAGCGATGGGTAAGAAAATTCCCTCTGAAATGGAGAAAATGAGGGAGAAATTTGTTAAAGGAGCAGTTTCCAACGGTGTAAAAAAAGAAATTGCAGAAAAAATATTTGAAAATATATCAAATTTTGCTGGCTATGGATTTAATAAATCACACAGTGCTGGTTATGCTTTAATTTCATATCAAACAGCATACTTAAAAGCAAATTATCCTCTTGAATTTATGACAGCCCTTTTAAACAGTGAAATTGGGAATCAGGACAAAATAGCAGAATATATTGAGGAATGCGAGAGAATGAATATATGGATTTTACCGCCTGACCTATGTGAAAGCGATGAAAAATTCAAAATTTTCGGTAATGATATAATATTTGGACTTTCTGCAATTAAAAATGTCGGTTCTGCTGCTATAAAATCAATTCTTGAAAGCAGAAAGGAAGGTGATTTTATTTCTCTTTACGATTTCTGTGAAAGAGTTAATTTAAGGAGTGTAAATAAGAAAGTAATTGAAAGTTTGATTAAATCAGGAGCATTTGATTATCTTGGAATTTATCGTTCACAACTTTTTGCAATGATAGATGATGCGATTGAACACGGAAATAAAATGCAGAAACTTAAAGATGAAAATCACGTTGAAATTTTTACATCAAAAGAAATAAAAAAGTTAACACCTGCTTTAAATGGTGAAGCAATCAAGTCCTTACCAGAATGGCCACAAACAAAACTTCTGTCTTATGAAAAAGAAATGCTTGGTGTATATCTTACAGGACATCCTATTGAGAAATACGTTGCTCTGATAAAACTTTATTCAATGCCATTTTCACAGATTGAAAAGATTAAAGATGGAGAAACAGTTATCTGGGGAGGCATTCTTACGGATATTAAAAGAACAACAACAAAGAAAAAGGCAGAAAAAATGGCAATAGGTGAAATAGAAAATATAGATGGAAAA
Organism: bacterium; assembly: GCA_035371905.1. Taxonomy (NCBI): domain Bacteria; species bacterium. The sequence goes on from DAORXQ010000049.1 coordinate 7,844, forward strand.
ATAAAAGGGCTTTTCTATCCAAATGTTTTTGCAGAGTTTTCGCAGTTTATAAGAGCAAATAATATTATTTTTGTTAAAGGAAAATTGAAGAAAGACCAGGATGAAATTAAAATTATAGTTGATGATGTTGCCACTATAAATAATGTTAAAGAAAAATTTTTAAGGAAAGTTGAAATTGACCTTAAAATACCTCTGGGAGATGATAAATTTGAAAAAGTAAAGGATTTATTTTTAAGATTTAGAGGGGACTGTCCTGTTTTTATAAACATAATTACAAATGATAATAAAAAGATTAAAATTAAACCGAGAAACTTTGGAATAGATTTGAATGAAGAATTTATTGAAGAATTAAAAAAAGTTATTGGAGAGGACTGTTTACATCCTGGAATATAAAAATGGAAAAAATACCCGTAAAACCATTCTGGTGGAAAAACGGACTTTATATAATTGACCAGAGAATTCTTCCAGGGAAAGAGATTGTTTTAAAACTTGATAATGTGAAAAAAGTTTACAGAGCAATAAGAGAATTAAAAATAAGAGGAGCACCTTTAATTGGATGTGTTTCTGCTTATGGAGTGATTGTTTCCTTCCTTGAAAATAAAAAATTGTCTTTTGAAAAAATAAAAGAAAAAATAAAAAAAGATATTAATTTCTTAAAAAGTTCAAGACCAACTGCCTATAATCTTTTTTATGCCTTAAATAGAATGGAAAGAATAGTTGATGATAAAAGTATAAAAGATAAAGAAGAACTGTTTGAAAGATTGCTTGAAGAAGTGGAAAGTATTTATGAAGAAGATTTAAATGCCTGTTATAAAATTGGTGAATACGGAAATAAAATTATAAAAAATGGTATGAATATTTTAACACATTGTAATGCTGGAGGACTTGCAACAAGTGGTTTTGGAACTGCTCTTGCTCCTGTTTTTGTGGCGCATCAGAAAGGTAAAAAAATCCATGTATATGTTGATGAAACAAGGCCTGTTCTTCAGGGAGCAAGATTAACAGCATGGGAACTTGAAAAGAATAAAATTTCCTATACTCTTATTTGTGATAATATGGCTGGATATTTGATGAAAAAGGGTAAAATAGATATTGTAATTGTTGGAGCGGATAGAATTGCAAAAAATGGTGATACAGCAAATAAAATAGGTACATATTCCCTTGCGGTTCTGGCAAATTACCATAAGATTCCATTTTATATTGCAGCGCCTTTTTCAACTTTTGATTTTAATATAGAAGATGGAAGTGAAATACCAATTGAAGAAAGAAATGAAAATGAGGTTAAAAAAATTAATGGGAAGTATATATGTCCTTTAAATTCTAATGTTTTCAATCCTGCTTTTGATGTAACACCTGCATATTTAATAACAGGTTTCCTAACTGAAAGAGGGATTTTTAAACCAGAGGAAATAAAAAATCTGGGCGGTTAGCTCAGTGGTTAGAGCGCTTCCTTCACAAGGAAGAGGCCACAGGTTCAAGTCCTGTACCGCCCACATTATTAAAAAACTTTCTTGAATAATTGAAAAAGATATACAATAATTTATCGGATTTTACAGAATTTTTTAAAGAAGAGTATAATAAAAGAGTAAATACTTGCTCAACTACAGGTATAAAACACTGGAATTTGAAAAATTCCAAGTGTTTTTTCTGACGTCTTTTGCCCAGAACAAGTTATAATTACCTTAAACCCTCAAAGATTGAGGGGGTGCTGGTGCGACGAATAAGGAGCACCGATTAGCACGGGTGGCGAGATGGTGAGCCACCCATTTAGGGGAGTTGATACCTTTTGGGGATTTTAAAGGGATTTAAACCCCTTTAAGAAAGAACCGTAGCCTTTTGCCTCATATAAGAATCTAAGTAAAATTTATATACGATGCCTCACATAAAATTCTAAGCGAAAATTTCTTCTTTTTCAATTTTTTCTCCTTTTTCTTTCAATCTTTTTCTCCTTACCATCTCAAACAATTTATCCTCAAGTTCTATCAATTTTTTCTTTATCTCAACTGGATTTAAACTTTCATATACCTCTTTCAATTTCTTTTTCGTTTTTTCGTCTATATTTTCACATTCCATAACTCTTTGATAAGGTGTCTTTGGGTTATTATATATTGTCTTGCTTATCGCTTTCCTTACTTTCATTTCTAACTCCTTCCTCATTTTCTCACCTCCTTTTTCTTCTTATTTTCCAGGAGGCGAGGTATAATTTCAATTAGATTTTTTTAATAAGGCAACGAATCATTTTCGCTTAGATTTTTAATGAGGCAATTCGAAAACTTGACAAATTTTAAAGATATAGGTAGAATATGTATACAAGTTGGCAAAATATGTGTACATATTAAGAAATGAGGACAAAAGCAAAAGAGTTAAAAGAAAAGATTATAGAGTATCTGCTCACCAACTTCAGGGAGAATGGTAAAGAAAAAATAACAGAGGAAAAAATTGCATCATATTTTAAAATAAGCAGAACTCCTGTTAGAGAAGTTTTAAAATCACTTGAGAATGAAGGATTAATAAGTGTAAGGAGAAACAGAGGGATAAAAATAAGAAAATTTTCAAAAGAAGATATTAAAAAAGTTTATGATGTAAGAATAATACTTGAGGAATATGCAATAAAGGAAGCGATTAAAAATTTAAAAGAAGAAAATATAAAAAAATTAAGAGAGTATGTAAGAAATTATAATAAAGCAAGGAAAGAAGGCAAATGGTTGGAAGCCAAAAAGATTGATCAATTATTTCATGAAAAAATAGTTGAACTTTCTGGTAACTGGTATTTAAATTATCTAGTAAAAAAATTGAATGTATTTTCTTTTTTCTTTTCTTTGCCTAAAAAAGACCAGAAATACAGAATAGACCCTAATCCATATTCACATAATAGAATTTTAAAAGCACTGATAAAAAAAGACCATGAAATTGCATCTGAAACAATAAAAAATCATATCTTATGGATAAAGAATTATACATTGAAAAATTTTGAAAAAAGGAGGTGAGGAAAATGAGAAGAAAAGGATTTACATTGATAGAGCTTTTGGTTGTAGTGGCGATAATAGCGATACTTGCAGGGATGTTACTTCCTGTACTGGCAAGAGCAAGAGAAAATGCAAGAAGGGTTACCTGTATGAACAACTTAAAACAAATTGGACTTGCAACACATATTTATGCTCAGGATTATGATGGGTTTATACCTGTTGGTGGAATTCCAACATGGACCTGTGAATGCCCAACAATATGGAGACTGGAAAATGCAACTCACCCTGGATATGTTGGACTTGGGATTTTGTGTATTGGATGGAGACAGACAGGAAGAGGAAGATATTTACCAGACCCTATGTTTCTTCTCTGTCCGAGTGTTCCAAGATATTTTTACTGGGTGAGAAAATATTATCATAAAGGATGGATGTACCAATGGTTTGAGTATCCAAATATTACTTCCAACAATAAGGTTTACAATAATTATGCAAGAAATTTAAGACCATATTCAGATGCAAATACATATAAAGAAACAAAAGCGAAGGTTGATATATGTGCTAAAAAGGGATATATTTGGGTTGCTGATTCTCTGGGTTATTATGCCTGGAATTATGGAAATCCACCCGGTGCGAGTTCTGAAGGATACAGTCATTCAGGAAGAGATAGATTGCCAATGGGATTAAATGTTTTGTTTTTTGATGGCTCTGTAAAATGGATAAATGATCAAGATCATAAACTCCTTTATAAATATCGGTGCAATTCCTATGGAACAGAGAGTTTCTGGACTTTAACAGCAAATGATTTAAAGTAAAAGGAAGAAAATTGCTCGTTAAAATACTTTTTTTTGATTATAGACACATAGAAGTAATAGAAGGATTTGAAAGGAAGATTGAAAGACCTGAGAAATTTAAAGGTAATCCTATTTTTGTTTCGGGCCATCCTCTTGAAGAAAACTGGATTTCTTATTATGGTTCTGTTATAAGAAGACCTGATGGATTATGGCAGACCTGGTATACAACAATAATTAAGGATAAAGGAATTCTTGCACTTGGTTATGCTGAAAGTGAAGATGGAATAAAATGGGAAAGGATTGAGAAAGATGCGATTAAAATAAATAATAAAAATACACATTTTGTTTTTGATAGAGAACCACATGGAGCAAGTATTATTTACGATGAAAAAGAGGAGAGAGAAAACTGGAAATATAAACTGATATGTGGTGCTCATCCTTCCGGATGTATTTCTATTTTTCACAGTAAAGATGGAATTCACTGGCTTCCTGCTCAAAAAAATCCTGTTATAGGAACAAATCCTGATTGTCCGATGTCTCTTTTAAGGCTACCTTCAGGTAAATATGTTGCATATCATCGTCCAGTCCTTGGAGATAGAAGGATAGCAAGGTCTGAATCGTGGGATTTTATTAACTGGTCTGAAGCAAAAATAGTTATAGACCAATCACCTGAAGACCCACCACAGATACAGTTTTATGGGATGGGTGCTTTTCCTTATGGAGAATATGAAATTGGGACTTTATGGATATATCATACAGACAAAAATGATTTTGGATTCTGGAAAATGGAAGGATATCAGGAGCCGGAACTTACCTATACGAGAACAGGTTATGCATGGCACAGAATAGAAAAGAATAGACCATGGATTGAAAGAGGGAAAGAAGATGATTGGGATTGTGGACAGATTCAACCAGCAAGTGCACCTGTTTTTCTTGAAGATGAAATAAGGTTTTATTATGTTGGAACAAGAGCAACACATGGAAAAAGTTTGAAAGAATGGGATAGACCAGAACCAAGATGTGGAATTGGATTTGCAAGTGTAAAAGTGGACAGATTTGTTGGAATAGATGCAAAAGAGGAAGGTTTTTTAATAACAAGACCTTTTTGGACAGAAAAAGGAGAATTTTTTATAAATGCAAAGATTAAAGGGTATGTAAATGTTGAAATTACTGATTTATCAGGGAAATCAATTTCTGGATTTGAGATTGAAAACTCAGTTCCACTGGTTGGAGATTCACTTTATCATAAGTGTAAATGGAAAGGGAATCCGGATAAATCAAAACTTTTAAACAGAGAGATAAGATTTAAAATAAAAGCAAAAGAAGCAACAATTTATTCTCTTATGGCAGGTAGTGAAAAAGAAATTAAAAAATACTGGGAATTTAAAATCCCTTATTTCCCTTACGAAAGAGAGAAAAATTTTCTATAAAAGGAGGATAAAATGAAAAGGTTTTTTTTGATTTTTCTATTTCTTTCATTTTTTTTATTTTCTGATATTTCTTCTTTTCAGACCCAGTATTTTACACCAAAAACAGACCTTGTTACTCCTCATATAAAATGGCTTTCACCTTACAAAAAAGGGGAGATAAATATTTTGTGGATTACACCAAGAAGAGATGGTGGTTTCAGGGAAATAGTTGAATTAAATCAGAGAATGGATATTAATTTTGTTGTTTTTCCTCTTGCAACTCCTGATAAATTTGCAGTTTGGTCAGGTTATTATAAACCTGTTCCTGTTACCAATGAAGAATATGAGAAAGCCCTTGAGGAGAAATTAAAGGGTAAATACGATATCATAGTTATGGGAAAAGTAAGAT
>DAORXQ010000050.1 GCA_035371905.1 bacterium
AAACATCAGCGGCAAATATGGAGCCGAAAAGGTTGAAAGAAAAATTTGGTAATAAAATTGTTTTCTGGGGTGGGGGATGTGATACACAGCATGTTTTAGGCAGGGCAACACCAGAAGAAATCCAACAACATGTAAAAGAACGGCTGGATATTTTCAAAAAAGGCAGTGGTTATGTTTTCAATCAGGTTCATAACATTCAAGCAAATGTTCCACCAGAAAATATTGTTGCTATGCTTGAATCTGCCTATAAATATGGAAAAAACAAATAGTCAATAATGTCTGTTGTAATCTTTGTCTCTCAATCATCTCCACTGCCCACCTTAAAGGTGTCCTCTGAAGATGAATTTGGTTTTTAGTTCTCACAAAAGAAGTGGACCCGGGCGGATTCGAACCACCAACCAACGGATTATGAGTCCGCTGCTCTGCCGTTGAGCTACGGGTCCTCTTTTTATTACATATTATACTACTATTTTTAATTTTTTCAATAGTGGTGGTAGATTGACCAATTTTTATATTTCACAAGTGCTTCCTCAACTGCATCTGAAATTTCTGATAAATTTATGATAGTATGATGCTCAAAACCATTTTCACATATAAACCATAAAAGTTTCTGTAAATTATTTATTTTTGCTACTCCAATCCCTCCGAATGTCTCTATTTTATCATCTGTTATCTCTCCTTCTCCGAGATATCCTTTTATAATTCCAAAATTATCATCTGTTGAAAGCCGTAAAAAAGTGAAAGGTGATTTTTTCATATTTCCTATAACAGCACCATAAGCATTTTCCTTTCCCACACTTTCTGATATTATTTCCTGATAACTTATCTTTGATTTCTTTAAAACAGAAACAGGAAAATTACTGCAGTGGAATAAAACAACTTTGTCTTTCTCATCTTTATAATTATTATTTAAATCAACTATAGCACTTGGAAGACCTGAAGCAATCTGAAGAATATACATACTCAATGTACCCGTTATATCAACTTCACAGGCAGAAGGAATTAAAGTGTCTGACAGATAACTTAATACAGCACACGGAACTATACCAAAATTTTCTTCTATTGAAGTCCAGCACTGAAATCCAATACCTTTTATATCATTCTGGGAAATCCAGTCCTTTATTACAATTTTAAGTTTTGAAAATTTTATTAATGATTGAAGCGGAACATCTTTACTCTCCATATAATTTCTGAATTTTTCTATTTCATTTTTTACTCTTTTATCATCATCCTTTATTCTTGAAATTCTTGCAAAAATCTCTGATAAATCAAGAACATCAACACTTATTCCATTTTTCTCAAGTATTTTCTCACTGTATCTGACTGTTTTAAATGCATCAGGTCTTGTCCCTATTGCTCCAAGTTTTAAGTTTTTAAGTCCTTTTACAATTCTGCATATTCTTTCAAATTTATCTATATCCCTTTTAAACTCATCACTTTCAATTCCTTCAGTATGGTTTTCTGTTAATGTAAATTTAATTCCATACTGATATAAAACATTACAGACAGAAATTTTACCGCAGAAACTATCTCTCCTGTTTTTTACATCCATTTTATCTATATCATCAGGAAAAGCATGTATTAAAACAGGAACTGAAAGACCTGAAAGTTTTATTGTATCTGCTACTGCTCTTTCATCTCCAAAATTTGGTAAACTTACAATTATACCATCTATTTTATCTCTGTTTTTTATAAATAAATCCGCACACTTTTTTGCATCCTGATATGTTTCAATACTCCCGAATTTTGTATCTTTTTCTGTCAATGTTATCACTTCAAATCTTTTACTCAAAAAATTCAGAATTTTTTCTCTCCCTTCTTTACATAAATGGTCAGGGAAAAAACCCCTATTTCCTATTATCAAACCTAATCCAATTTTTTCCATTTTCTCCCCCTTTTTATTTTAATATTTTTTCAACAGGTTGATTTGCTATTTCATACATTACTATTATATTTTCAAGTTTTACAGAGTTGTCAATTTCTGTTGTTGAACCAATAAAATATCCAGGATAACAAATTTTTATTGTTTCTATACATTTTTCCTTCACTTCTTCAGTTGTTTTTAAAGACAGTAACTGACTCATATCTATTCCACCTGTCAGAAAAATTTTATTTCCATATTTTTCTTTTATTTTTTTTATATCCATTCCTGCGACTATTTCAATCGGGTTTAAACCATCTATACCTGTTTCTATTAAATCGTCCAGAACTTCCATTATATTTCCATCTGAATGGAATAAACATTTTATATTATACTGGTGCCATGCATCCTGAATTTTTTTCAATCTTGGGAAAAACTCTTTTCTTAAAAATTGAGGAGAATGCAATAACATGTTTTTACAGGCAATATCTCCATAAGTTAAAACACATGGCGAAAGATTTCTATCTGCAATTGTATGACATATTAAAACCTGTAAATCTGTATATACTTCAAAAAATTCACTGATAATATCAGGATTTTCAGCATAGATATAGGAAAAAAATTCAAATCCAAGATAATGTCTTAATAAATCAAGTCCTGTTCCCTGTTCAGCAAGAAGGTTAATTGTATCTCCTATATATGATTGGGTTTTTAAAAAATCGTTATGATATTTTTCTCTGTATGCTTTCTGATTTGATTTTATTTCTTTAATATTTTCAGAATATTTAATTATCAGTTTTTTTATAAATTCAATTCCATCTTTTTCATCATAGAAAGGTCTTTTAACAATCCATGAAGTTTTCTCATAAGGACTTGAATGCCATACAAAACCAAATTCATCTGTATAATCAGTTTCTTTCAAAGGACCAAAACCAAAACTTCTTGTCATATCGCATAATTTATTTACTACTTTTCCTGCTATAATTTTCAATTTTTCTTCTTCTTTTTCCCACATTTCTTCTGGAGGCAATTTTTCACCACTAAAATATTCAAAAACATCATCATTTCTGACAAGGTCATAAACAGGGACTCTATCAACTTCTTTTAAATTTAATGTCCTTTCAACTCTTTCTCTTTTATTCATAAGAAAATATTTTACAATTTTAAAATTTAAAGAGCAAAAAATTGACATTGCATAAATAATGATTAAAATTATTAAAAACAAGGAGGACAAAATGAAATTTACGGGAATCAGTGATGAAGCAGGACAATCAATTGAAGTTCAGATTAAAGCACATAAAGAACTTGGATGGGAATATATGGAATTAAGAAATATTGATAAAGAAAATTTAACTATGATGAGTGATGAAAAATTTGAAATTGTTTATAAAAAAGTAAATGAAGCGGGAATGAAGGTTTCCTGTTTTGCAAGTTGTATAGCAAACTGGGCAACTAGAATTTCTGGAGATTTCAAAAAGGACTATGATGAACTTAAAAGAGCAATACCCAGAATGAAAAGATTTAACACAAAATATATAAGAGTTATGTCATGGCCAAATGATACTGAAAACCCATGGGATGAAGAAAGATGGGCAAAAGAGGTTATAAGAAGAATGAAAGAATTGGTAAAAATGGCTGAAGATAATGGAATAATTATTGTTCATGAAAACTGTTCCGGATGGGGAGGAGAAAGTGCTGAAAATATGGTAAGATTGGTTGAAGAAATGAACTCTCAAAATTTTAAATTGATGTTTGATACAGGAAATGTTGTTGCCCATAATAAAAATGTTGACCCCTGGGATTTTTATATGAAGGTTAAACCATTTATTGAATATGTTCATATTAAAGATTACAATAAAGAAGGAAGGGCTACTTTCCCGGGAGAAGGAGAAGCTAAAGTTAAAGAGATTTTAAATGACTTGAAGAAAAGTGGATATGATGGTTTTGTTTCAATAGAACCGCATCTGGCAAGTGTTGTTCATGAAGGAAAAGTTGGAGACCCTGAAATTACATATAAAACATATATTACTTATGGAAGGAAATTAATGGCTCTGATAAATCCATAAAAAAGTTTATGCTGATAGTTCTTTTTTCAATCTTTCAAGACACTGGAAAGTAACATCATCTTTATATTTTTCATATATTTTTTTCATTACCTTATATGCTTCATAGATTTTACCCATCTGCCTCAATTTATGCGGATACATTCTTACATACGGGATAGTACCAATTACATAAATCTTTTTAAATGCGTTCAGTGCTGCTTCGTCATTCCCAAAAGCATTCCACATTATTCCTTCTTCCATATAAAGACGGATATCAAATGGATTATACCACTGTCCAAGTTTTAATGTTTTTATTGCTGAATTCAATTTTTTATTATCATTTTTTGATAATGCCTGACTCCATTCAAGCCATGCTTTTAAAACATATGCATCTACTTCTTCCGGTTTCTGTTTAATTATTCTCCACAGACATTTTTCAGCAAGGTCATAATTACCAAAATGAAAAGCTATATCTGCCTTCAACCACAGTACATTTATTATCCTTGATTCATAAAATTTAATACTCAAAATCCCTGAAATTAATATAATGGTGTAAATTAAAAATCTTTTTTTCATTTCTTAACTTTCAAACTTTTTCTGTAACTTTCTTTATTTCTTTTTCAAGAATTTCAGGTAGTCCAAGTATCTCAACATTCATAAAACCTCTTATTATCATTGCCTGTGCTTCTTCCTCAGGAATTCCCCTGCTTGCAAGATATTCAATCTCTTCTTTTTTTATTTTACCTATTGCTGCTTCATGAGAAAGTTCAACATCCTGATAAAGTGTTTCAAGTTCGGGTATGGCATGTATTATTCCTTCTTCTGTTATTATTAATCCCCTGCATTCAAGATGTCCTCTTGTCATTGGTGAAACTGCTTTTATATGTCCTCTCGCAACAATTTTACCTCCATAACTTACCGCTCTGCTTATAATTTCTGCAGATGTATTTTTATTTGCAAGGATACATCTGCTTCCTATATCCTGATATGAATTTTTAAATGAAACTATAATTGAAGAAACCCTTGCTCTTGAATTTTCTCCCTCAAGTAAAGCAGTTGGATACATCACAATTTTTTTAACAGGTTTTAATGATATATAATTGGAAACGAAAATACCACCTTCTTCTACTACAGCAGCACTTAATGGCTCTACTTCAATATCCTCCTTCCATGAATGAATCATTGTAAAATTTAAAAAACCACCTTTTGAAATAAAAAACTCTGATATTCCGAGATGATATGCATCTTCTGCTTCTTTTGCAGAAGTACATCCTGTAATTAAATACGCAGAAGCATCCTCTTCAATAACAATTATGTTATGAACTTTTTGTCTGAATTTTTTTGATTTTAAATATAAACATGCCTGAACTGGAAATAATGTCTTTACACCCTTTTTCACCCTTATAAAATACCCGCCCTCTGTATCCTTTTCAAATTCTTTACCTGTTTTTTTAAAAGAAACTCCATAATATTTTTCTTTTATTTCAGGATATTTCTCAATTGCTTTTCCAATTGGTAATACTTCTACTCCTTCCTGAAAAACCTTTGAAAAAAGAATTTCATTATCTTTCTGAATAAAACTACCCGCTCTTTCCTTTTCTTCTAAATCAAACCCAACTTTTTCAAGATTTTTTAATTCCTCTTTTTCTATTTCCATTTACATTCCTCACATTTTTCATATCCATATTTTTTTATCATATCAAAAACTATTCTGGGTTTACTCTGACAGGTTATCTTTCCATCCATCATAACACATCCTTTTTCTCCCTCAACATAATCAAGTATGTATCCTGTATGAGTAATAATTAAAGCAGAACATTCTGTTTTTTTTATATATTCATTCAATACATTTCCCATAATTGAAATATTTTCAATATCAACTCCTGATTCTGGTTCATCAAGTAATAACAATTTCGGTTTCTGCAATAAAACCTGAAATAATTCAACCCTTTTAATTTCTCCCCCTGAAAGGTCAACATTTAAATCCCTTCTTAAAAACTCATCAACCTTTAACTTTTCAGCAAGTTGGTTTATTTCTTCTTCATTTTGAGCAAGATATTTTCCAAGTTGTAAAATTTTTATTCCATAAATTTTAGGGGGGGTTTGATACATTATACCTATACCCATTTTAGCCCTCTGGCTAATAGGAATATCTGTAATATCCTTATCTTCAAAAATAATCCTCCCTTTTATCACTTTATAACCAGAAATTCCCATTATTGATTTTATAAGAGTTGATTTACCTGAACCATTTGGTCCAAAAATCACCAATCTCTCATTTTTATTAAGAAAAAGAGAAATATCCTTTATTATTAAACTGTCTCCACCTTTTACACTTATATTTTCTATTTTTAACATTTTTAAAATAACCCTACAATTTTACCCTCTTCATCTATATCTACTTTTGTTCCTGCAGGTTCACTTGGAAGTCCTGGCATGGTTCTCATTTCTCCACATAAAGGATATAAAAATCCAGCACCAGCAGAAATTCTTATATCTCTTATGGGTAAAGTAAATCCTTTTGGAGCACCTTTTAAATTCGGGTCATGTGATAAAGAAAGATGTGTTTTTGCCATACAGATTGGAAGATTTTCAAATCCCCATTTTGTATATAACTTAATTTTTTCTTCTGCAAGTAATGAATATTCAACTTTTTCTGCTCCATAAATCTTTGTTGCAATTGTTTCAATTTTTTTCTTTATCGGTATATCAAGCGGGTATAAAAACTGGAAATTCTTTTCTTTTTCACTTGCTTTAATAACTTTCTCAGCAAGTTCAATTCCACCTTCTCCACCTTTTTCCCAGACCTCGCTTACTCCAACATCATCCGCTCCAAATTCAATTGCAAGTTCTTTTACTTTTTCTATTTCTTTTTCTGTATCTGTAATGAATTTATTTACAGCAACAACACAAGGAATTCCAAAAATTTTAGCATTTTCTATCTGCTTTTTTAAATTACTCGCTCCTTCAACAAGTGCAGTGATATTTTCTTCAACAAGTCCTTTATCAAGCGGTTTTCCTGGAACAACTTTGAATTTACCACTGTGTGCTTTTAATGCTCTTATAGAACAAACAATAACAACACAGTCAGGTTTAAGACCGCTATATCTGCATTTTATATTCATAAACTTTTCCATACCACAATCAGCACCGAATCCACTTTCTGTAACAACAAATTCAGCAAGTTTAATAGCAATAAGGTCAGCAATTATTGAACTATTACCATGAGCAATATTGGCAAAAGGACCTGCATGTACAAAAACAGGTGTATGCTCAAGTGTCTGCATAAGAGTTGGTTTTATAGTATCTTTAAGTAAAACAGTCATTGCTCCTGCTGCTTTTACATCCTCTGCTGTAACAGGTTTTTTATCGTATGTCTGGGCAACTATAATTTTTGAGAGTCGTTTCCTAAGGTCAAAGATATCAGTTGTAAGAGCAAGTATCGCCATTACTTCTGAAGCAACTGTTATATCAAAACCAGTTTCTCTTGGAAAACCATTTTCTTTACCCCCAAGTCCAATAATAATATTTCTTAAAAATCTATCAGAAACATCAACAACTCTGGGCCAGGTTATAGAAAGTGGGTCAATATTTAAAGGATTTCCTTTATAGACAGAATTATCAACAAAAGCAGCAAGTAAATTATGAGCGATACCAACAGCATGAACATCTCCTGTCAGATGTAAATTAAAATCTTCCATTGGTATAACCTGTGAATATCCTCCACCTGCAGCACCACCTTTAATGCCAAAAACAGGACCAAGAGAAGGTTGTCTTATACAGGTAAAAACCTTCTTACCGAGTTTTCCTATTGCCTGAGAAAGTCCAATTGTTGTAACTGTTTTTCCTTCTCCAAGAGGTGTTGGTGTTATTGCTGTAACATCAATATATTTACCGTTTTTTCTTCCTTCAAGTTTTTTCAGGATTTCAAGAGAAACTTTTGCTTTATAGTTTCCATACAATTCAAGATATTCTTCTTCAATTCCTGCTTTTTCAGCAATTTCTTTAATATGTTTAATTTTTGCCCTCTGTGCAATTTCAAGGTCACTTAACATTTCTACCTCCTTGTTAATTTATATAGTTTAATTTTTAGAATAATCTTTGTCAAACTTTTGAATTAAGACAAATCCCTTCCAATCCCACCTTAGAGGTGGGAAATGGAGATGATTGATAGACAAAGGTTTTGTGAAGGAGATTGTGTTATTCTTCAATTTTTCTCTTGTTTTCATATAGTTTAAATCTTTAAAATAAACTGTATCAAATACTTATAGATGGTAAAATAATATTATGGAAAAAATAAAAGTGATTGTTGGACTTTCTGGAGGAGTTGATTCTTCTGTAAGTGCTTTACTTTTAAAAGAAAGAGGTTATGAGGTATATGGTGTGTTTATGAAAATTTTTGATGAGAAAAATAAAGATTTTTTAGGAAGTAAGAGTGCCTGTTATGGTCCTGAAGAAAAAGATATTGAAGATGTAAAAAAAATCTGTAAACTCCTTGATATACCTTTATATGTCGTTGATTTAAAAAAGGAATACAGTGAAATTGTTTTGAAATACTTTGTAGAGGAATATCTTGAAGGTAAAACACCCAATCCCTGTGTTATATGTAATAGATTTTTAAAGTTTGATATTTTATTGAAAAAGGCATTTTCTCTCGGTATAAATTTTGATTATTTTTCAACAGGTCATTATGCAAGAGTAGAGTATGATGAAAAAAGAAAAAAATATATTCTTAAAAAGGGTATTGATGAAGAAAAAGACCAGAGTTATTTTTTATTTTTACTTACACAAAAACAACTGGAAAGAATTATTTTTCCTCTTGGTTATTATACTAAAAAACAGGTAAGGGAAATAGCAAAAAAGAATAATTTTCATTTATCAGATAAAGAAGAAAGTCAGGATTTTTTATGTGGAGACAGGTTTTTTCTTTTTAGCGATAAAAAAAACGAAGGATTGATAGTTGATAAGGATGGTAATATTCTTGGAAAACATAAGGGTATTTTTAATTATACAATAGGACAGAGAAAGGGACTTGGAATTGCAAAAGGAAAACCATTATATGTAATCGGGATAAATGAAAAAGAAAATAAAATTATTGTTGGAGAAGAAAAGGACTTATATAAAAAAAAATTAATTTCAGAAAGAGTTAACTTTATTTCTATTGATAAACTTGATAAAGAAAAAGAAGCAGAGGCAAAAATAAGATACAAACATATTCCTGCAAAATGTATTATAAAACCAGTAGAAGAGAATAAAGTTGAGGTTATTTTTGAAAAAGGACAAAGGGCACCAACTCCCGGACAGGCAGTTGTTTTTTATGAAAATGATGAAGTTATTGGTGGTGGTTTTATATCTAAAACTTTTTAAATTTTACAAATTTTGACTTTTATGCTATAAAAAACAAAGGAGGTGAATTAAAATGGGTTTATGGTTTATAAGAGTTTTTTTCTTAATTTTATGTGTTTTAACAGGTTTTTACAGTTTACCAAATCAGAAAATACTTGGTGTTTTAATAGGATTTTTGGGTTCTATCTTTGTAATAGGCATTGAAATAATGATAGGGAAAATTCCATGGAAAAAACTCATTCTTGCAGTTGGTGGTTTAATAGTGGGGCTTTTAACAGCAATTCTTCTTGCAAACTTCTTTCTTTTAATCCCTTTTGAAGACCAGAAAATGGAAAATTTAATAAGATTTTCCTTATATTTTGTTTTTTCATATCTTGGGATTATGGCAGGAATAAAAGGATTTGAAGAACTTGGTTTTATTTTACCTTTTTTTGGTGGAATAAAAGAAGGAGAAAAATTTTTAGTCGTTGATACAAGTATTTTGATTGATGGAAGGGTTTATGAACTTATGAAAAGCGGGTTTATTGATTATACACTTATAATTCCCCAGTTCATAATTAAAGAATTACAGGGACTTGCAGATGCTTCAAGTGATATTAAAAGACAGAGAGGAAGAAGAGGACTTGAGATTTTAAATAAATTAAGAGAAGATGGAGAAATAAATGTAAAAGTTTATAATGTTGATTATCCTGACATAGAAGCAGTGGATACAAAACTTGTAAAACTTGCTTCTGAACTTAATGCTGCAATTCTAACGAATGATTTTAATCTTACAAAAGTAGCAGAAGTCCAGAATATAAAAGTCCTTAATTTTAACACTCTGACAAATTTAATGAGACCAAGGTTGATGAGTGGAGAAGAAATTTCTTTAAAAATTATAAAAGAAGGGAAAGAAGCAGGTCAGGGAGTCGGATACCTTGAAGATGGAACTATGGTTGTGGTAGAAAATGCCTCAAAATATATTGGGAAAGTTGTTGATATAGTTATAGATAGTGCTATTCAGACACCAACAGGAAGGATTATTTTCGCAAAATTGAAATGATTTTTACTATTCTGGTAGGTGCTGGTAAAGGAAAAAGATTAAATTATTCAATTCCGAAATCAATGATAGAAATTGGAGGTAAAAAATTATTTCTTTATTCTATTGAAAAATTTTATAAATTCTCGGATAAAATATTGCTTGCCGTACCGCATGGGTATATTAAAAAATGCAGAGATATGACAAAAAATATATTCCCTGATTTAATAGTCGTAAAGGGTGGCAAAAGAAGACAGGATAGCGTTTTAAATTGTTTAAATTATATTGATGAAAAAGAAGGTATAGTTTTAATTCATGATATTGCAAGACCATTTGTGAGTGAGGAATTGATAAAAAAAGTTATTGAAAAAACAAAAAGATATGGTGCATGTATTCCTGTTTTAAAAATAACGGATACTGTAAAAGAAGTAGAAAAAAAATTTGTTAAAAGGACTCTTAACAGAGAGAAACTTTTTGCTGTCCAGACACCGCAGGGGTTCAGATTAGGATTGATAAAAAGAGCATATAAAAGGGGTGAAAAATTAAAAGGAAGTGATGACTCTTTTTTTCTTGAGAAAATAGGGTATAATAAAATCTATTGTGAAGAAGGAGTAAGAACAAATATAAAAATAACTTATAGAGAAGATTTATTTTTTGCAGAATTTTTATTAAAAAAATGGGAAAAGGAATAACTTATCCTGAGGGTTTTTATGCAAGTGGAATTAACTGTGGAATAAAAGAAGGGAAAAATGATTTATCTTTAATTTATTCAGAATCACCTTGTATTTCTTCAGGTACCTTTACAACAAATCAATTTAAATCATACAGTGTACTCTGGTGTATAAAAAATATAAAAAATGAAACAAGGGCTATTCTGGCAAATAGTGGAAACGCAAATGCCTGTAATGGAAAAGAAAACTGGGATTTAACAAAAAAAATAATGGAAGAACTTGCTAAAAAACTAAAAATTGAAAAAAATTCAGTCCTTTTTGCTTCAACAGGGATGATAGGAGTTCCTCTACCATATGAAAAAATTAAAAATGGACTTGATAAACTAATTCAAAACCTGTCAAAAGATGGGAATTTAGAAGCAACCAAAGCGATAATGACAACGGATACATTTCCAAAAGAATATGAAATAGAAACAGGAATAGAAGGGAGAAAAAAACAGGTTGTAATCGGAGGAATGGCAAAAGGAGCAGGTATGATAAATCCTTCAATGGCTACAATGCTCTGCTTCATTACAACAGATGCTGTTATAGATAGAAAAGCACTTGATTTTGCTTTAAAAGAAGCGGTTGAAGATTCATTCAATATGATTACAGTTGATAATGACACGAGTACAAATGACACTGTTATCTGTCTTGCAAATGGTCTTGCAAGAAATAAAACAATTCATATTGGAAGTCCTGAATTTAATTCTTTTTCAAATTCACTGAAAAAATTATGTATTGAACTTGCAAAAAAGATTGCCCTTGATGGAGAAGGAGCAAGTAAGTTTATTGAAGTAACTGTCAATGGTGGATGGTGTAAAAAAGATGCAAAGAGAGTGGCAAAAAGAGTATGTGGTTCTTCTCTTGTAAAAACAGCAGTAAGCGGTGGAGACCCTAACTGGGGAAGAATAGTTGCTGCAGTTGGTTCAACAAATGCAAGAATGGATAGAAAAAATATAGAAATTAAAATATGTGGTATTAAGGTTTTTGAGGGAGAACCGGTAAAATTTGACAGGGAATTACTGAGAGAATTAATGACAAAAAAGGAAATAAAAATTGAAATTGATTTAAAGAGAGGTAATTTTTCTGCAACATCATGGGGATGTGATTTAACAGAAGAATATGTGAGAATTAACAGGGAATATTCATGATAAGTAAAGTTAAAAAATTCACTATCTTTTTCCTTGGAGATGAGAGTAAACTGCTGGAAAGATTGCAGAAATTTGGTATGGTTGAGATTGAAAATATTTCTTTTGAGGGCTTTGAGAAAAAAACATTATCAAAAGATGAGATAGAAGATAAAATAAGAAAACTTGAATTTCTGAAAAATATACTTATTGAATCAGGAGAAAAAGAAATAAATGAAAAAATAATTATAGATGAAAAAGAAGAAAAAGAAATTGTTGAAAATTTTCCCCTTGAAAATATTTATAAAAAACATTTCCAACTTTATCAGGAAATAGAAAAAAGAAAAAAAATTATCCAGAGAATAGAAAAATTAAAAGAAGAAATTATGCCTTTTCTTGAT
>DAORXQ010000051.1 GCA_035371905.1 bacterium
TACTCTGTAAAACATAAGAAAATTGAGGTTTATTCTGAAATTTATTAAATGAATAATTCCCCAGTTTTATCACATCTTCTATTTTTTTATCCTTCCAGTAAATTTCAAAAAGAATCCTTAAACTTTCATGTATAATATTGGGATTTTCAAAAGATGTTTTATAAATTAAATTTTCAAGACATGTTTTTGCCTTTTCATTATTTTTAAGATTATAGTATGATGCTCCGATGTAATAATTTAATTCAGGGTTTTCCTCAAATCTATCTTTCTCTTTTTCTAAAATATTTATAACATTTTCATAATTTTTCCTGTTGAATTCATTTTTCACTTTTTCAATAACATTTTCTTCACCATTTAATTTCAGAAAAGGAAAAAATAATAAAGAAATGTAAAAATAAATTAATTTCTTCTTCATTTGTCCTTTTTATCTATTAAGACGGTAGGTAAAAAGTACCGGTTTATTATTTCTCAAAACTTCCACTGTTACAATCTGGGTATTTGAATTTTTTATCTGATTATAAACATTGAAGGCAGTACTTATACTATCTATAAGAACTCCATTTACTCTTCTTACTATATCTCCATTTCTCAATCCATATTGATAGGGAATACTATTTTCCGGCAAATTTAAAACTCTGAAACCTTCAACTTTTCCTTCATTTACATTTGGAATTACATTTAAATTTTCAATTAACTTTCTATCATTGACAAGAGTATTTATTGTATTATTAAAATCCACATCCATTGTTACAACATCTTCCGGAATTTTTGGTGTCTCCGGTAATTTAGGAGATACAGAAATCTTTGTTGTCTCTTCCCTTGAAACAACAAGTGGAATTCCACTGGATTTATTTTCAAGATTTAAAGAAACATTTTTACCGTCATATTCAAAAATAACTTTATCCTTCATTATTTTAATAATCTTACTTTCACCAATTCTTTCACCCTCTTTTAAAATATTCTCTATATTTGTTTTTTTATCCTTTATTATTACAAAAGAAGTGCCTTCTGGAAAATAAACAATCCCGAGTATCTCTATCAGTGTTTCAAGTGAAGGTAAAGGCGCTGGTTTTAAAATACTTGTTGTCTCAACTTTTGGTGGTGGCGGAGGTGGAGGTGCAGTAAAAACATTCCTTTTTAAAATTATAGATTCTTTACCAAATAATATACTGTAAATACACCCCAAAATTATAAAAACTGTTTTTTTCATACCCCAATTAATATTTTATCTTTTTAATTAACAAAATTAAACTTCCAGAAAACAAAAGATAAGGGAAAATGCCACTTAAAATAAGAAAGACAAAAATTAAAATAAAATAGAGAAAGATTTTAACAGGGATTATTAAAAATCTGTGGTTTCTCAGAAATTCAGCAAAAGCAGGAGAATGTCTGTAATAAAATTTAACAAATTCCCTGCCTAAAATATTCTTAACTAAATATTTGTCCCTGAATTCTTTAAATAATTTTACCTGCCAGTTATTCTCTCCAAAACATACACTTGCAACAAAACAACCTCCTCCTGTCTGTTCTGAAGGAATTCCTGCTGTATCAATCCATATATAAAAATATTTCGTTGACTGGTCATAATTCAAACCAGAAGGAATTGTTTCTTTATTTGGGAAAGAACCATCAGGCCTTGCATACCATGAATATCCAAGCAAAGCATTTCTATGTAAAGCCCTGACTCTTATATACCATCTTGCATTTTCCCATAAAATATGAGTATCGTAAATAATAACTTCACAAAGTCCTGTTTGATAATTATAAACATTATCTGCAATTACCTGTAATACTGAATCAGGGCTTGTTACATCATCTGGCTTTCTATTTTTCCAGAACTCTACATAATAATAACTTTCACTCTGTGTATTATCACTCCATTTAATTACCATGTTATTCCAGCCACCATATGCCTGTAAATTTGTAGGATTTTCATTAAAAGGAAATGCAGTTGGAATTGCCCATGCAGGATTTGAATCTCCACTTACCTCTCCTGTCTGCTGGTTAACCGCTTTTATGACATAATAATATGGTCTGCTGTCTGAATATATGGGCGAGTCAACACATGTAGTTGAATCTGCCGGAACTGTTTTAATCAGAGAATAAGATGGATTTGGATTCCCTATTGTGGGATGTTTACTGTATATCTTAAAACAGGTAGCGGTTGATGGTGGTAACTGGTCCCATCTTAAATCAACCTCTCTTTCTCCGCCTATTGCAGTAAGTCCTGTTGGTGTAAGTAATAATGTTGTGAAATATGTTGGCTCACTCCATTCAGAATAAATTCCATCTGAGTCCTGATATCTTACCTGCCAATAATATGTTTTTCCTTCTTGAAGTTGTGTAGTTACTGATATTGAAATTACTGCTCCTGCATTTAAATTCTGCCAGTAAGGATTTGATGAAGAACCACCGCTTTCCCATAATCTCCACTGTGAATTAATTTGTGTATCTCCATCAGGGTCAACAAAATTAGAACCAGTTAAAGTTGGAGTTAAAGTAATACCTGTTGCTCCATTTATTGGTGATTGACAAGAAGGTGTATTTGGAGGACTATTTGTTCTTGTTGTAAAATATGTTTCATCACTCCAATCAGACCATCCACCATTTGAGTCCTTATATCTAACATGCCAGTAATATTTAGTTCCAAAACTTAATTTGCCAGAAGGAACCTGATGAGAAGTAACAGCACCTATTTCTCCACTATCATAAACAGGACTTAAGTAATTCTGGTCTTGTTCTAACCTTATCTGCCATTGAGAAGAAGCAAAAGAAACTCCAGAAGGATGAGAATAATCTGATGCCTGTAAAGTAGGAGGGATAGATACATTTGTAGAACCAGGTGAAGGTGAATTGTTTGTCGGTTTATCTGGTCTTGTAGTTGTTACACTTACTGTATTTGAATAACTTGAATATTCTGTTCCTGATGCAGTTTGTCTGTATGCTCTTACTCTGTAAATATATGTTTTATTTTCAGTTAAACCCAGTCCATTATTATCATCTATATATGTTGTTATATCCTGACCTGCTTCACCAATCTTATTAAACCCATTTCCATCATCCCTTTCTATTTCAAAACCATCTTCATTTGGATTTGATGAATTATCTACCCAGTTTAAAATAATCCGCCATTTCCCATTAACATATTCAGCAGAACCAGTTAAATTTGATGGTGGTTGTAAAACACCGGTACTTGTTGTTACACTTACTATATTTGACCAGGCAGAATAAGTTGGTGGAGTTGTAATAAATGCCCTTATCCTATAATAATATGTTGTATCAGGAGTAAGTCCTGCTCCATTATTATCATCTGTATATGTTGTTATATCCTGTCCTGCCTGTCCAATTGTTTGCCATGTTCCAGTTGTTCCTATTCTCCTCTGTATTTCAAAACCATCTTCATTTGGATTTGATGAATTATCAATCCAATTCAAAACAACCTGCCATTTACCATTCACAAATTGGGCATTTGCTGAAATAATCTGTGGTGCATTTAATATTGGTATTTGAATTGAATTTGTTCCTACAATATATTCTCCACTTGTCCCTATATCAAACTTAATTCTATCTCCAACAAGTCCAATAGGCAAAGATAAATCATTTCTTATTTCAATTTCAAAAGTATCACCTGTTCTTGCATTTTCAGAAGTCCTTAAAACAATATAAAAATCATCTCCTGAATTTGTACCTGCATCATCATCAGGAACAGGATAAATATTATCTGGAAGAGTTAAAATTACTTTATTTCCAGAAAAACTTATTGATTTTAAATTAATTGGTATATCCTCTGCATCCCATCCAGAATTAATACCACTTTCTTTATATAAAGCTAGCCCACTTCTACTTCCATCAGTTGTTCTACTTGCAAGATTACTCAAATTTCCATTATAATAAACAACAATTTCTTTTAAATATCTTTCACCATCTGTTTCATCCCTTTTCCCATCAAAAAGATTTATTCCAATTGCAGGACAGTCATATGTTGGAGGAACAACATAATTATTACTTGGAATAAGGTCTGTAAGTTTTAAATTTACATTACCTGTTATATTATTTGTTGTTAAATTTATATTTGCAAATGAATAGCCAGATGTAAAAACTAAACAATTTGAAGGCAAAGATACAGAAAAAATATCCTGATAAAGCAAATTATCACTTGTCCTTATAACTACAAAAAATTCATTTCCAGTATTGGTTTGTGGTAAATTTACATTTGATAAAATACCTTCAGCATACCAACCAAGACACCTTCTTCCCCTTCCTACAAAATAAATATCATCTCCATCTGTATATTTTCCATCTTGGTCCTCATCATAATAAACAAAACCAAATGTGCCTTCATGAAGTTTTTCACCAAATGTTCCTGTAGGAGGTATTGGTCCAACTATAATTTTATCTGTTTGAGGATTAAATATTCCATCTTCATCTTCATCAATCCACAGGCAATCTTCAGAACTCCATATACTATCATTATTTGCATCATACCAGTAAACTTTGTCATCCCATGAAAAATAAGAAAGAATTTTACCCTGCCAGTTTTGTATATCTGTTTTATATCCAGGGCCTGGGTCAGAAGTTCCATCTCCATCTACAAATCCATCTGCATAATCTGATTTCCAACTTGACCAGTTAGTAGGTAAAATTGTATCTTGTCTCCAGTTAAAAATATTGTCATTTGTTGTATCTCTCCATATTGAAATACCACTTGTAATATCATTAGTTAAATTTGCAATAATTGTAGGAAAAGGTGTATCATCAGGGAAAAGCCCTTCTTTTGGATTGAAATAAACCCTTATTTTTTGTAATTGATTTGTTCCTGTTGGGTCCCATGCACTTATTCCAATAACTCCAACTGGATCACTTGAAGCATCTATTGTTTGTCCTGAAGTTGTAAGGTCTGTAAAAATTGTTGATGTAACTGTTGTATTTGTTAATGTATATGTCCTTACTCTTTTATATGTTATACCCCATGCATCTCCTGTAAAATTTAAAGTGGACTCTCCAACCAAGTCGCTTCCCCAGAGTAATATATGAAATCTATCCCCAGGGTCCATATTCTCGTTTGGTTGTATTACAAGAAAATAATCAGGTCCAGCATTTTGTCCAGTATCATCAGTGGGTATATATCCAACAGATGTATAATTTTCATAACCTTGTGGCGGGTCTCCAAATTCCATTCTTATCCTAAACCTTCCTTGTGGGTCATCTGCTGCTCTCGGTAATAAATAAGGCAGTTTTGTCATCCATACCCTTTTATCAAGAGGGTCAAAAATACCATTTTTATTTGTATCCTTATATAAAGCAATTCCACATCCACCATCAGGGTCATTAGGATCAGAATTTGGCTTTACAAGTTCTGGAAAAGCAAGTGTTGGAGGGTTATTATCATCAATTATTATCAAACTCATAAAATCAAAAGATATATTTTTCCCTGGTGGAGCAACAAGATTTATTCCAATTATAGGTGTTTTTGTAAATTTGTTAATTGATTGATTTGGATATGTTAAATTTGTAAAGAAAGTCGGAACAGTTGCAGGATAAGAAATCGCTTCTATTGGCTCATAAATTCTATCTCTATTTTCATCAGGAAAAATCCTTGCCCATTCGCCATTTGTAAACATTATATCTTCCCATGGATTGTTATTTATAATTGAAGGTCTATCATTATTTTTTGTAAGTCCTATTGCTGCATAAACCCTCATCCCATAATCAATTCCTCTTTCATAAGGACTGCTTGACTTATATCCTGTTTCAGGAACACTTATTCCTCTTGGTTTAATACAGATAAATAAATCATGTCCTATATTTGACTGCATCCCTGGATAATCATTTCCTTGAATAAAATCATCATTTGGTAAAGGAATTGGATTTTTTGGCTTTAAATCAACAAAATATCTTTTATCATCATCATTTGGATTTGCTGGGTCATCGTTTGTTGGAGACCATTTTGTTCCATCTGAATTATACCATTCAAGTGAAGAAGTATCAAGAGGAACAAAAGTATCCGCAATTGTAACTCTGTGAGTACTATAAAGCATATCATTTTCAGTAATTGTTCTACTATCTGGAAGTCCAATAGTTCCACCTGTCTTACTATCAAGCCATAAACTTACTCCAGAGTCCTCATTATCACTTAAAGGCATAAGTTTGTTTGGTTTAAATCCACCTATTCCCTTAAACCATACCCTTATCCATTGAAGTGCCTCATCACGTGCAGATGGTCCCCAACTATCTGTCATATTTATATAAAATATTGGCATTGGAACTCCATCTGCCTCAATAGGTCCATCAAAAAAATTTGGTTTTATATCAAGAGCAATTCTTACATCTTTTACATTATCCCTTGTTCTTATCAAAGTTTGTGAAAGATACATACTTGGGTCAGGACTTTCTCCAATAGGTCTTGTTACAACAATTCCATCATCAAAAACAGAAGGGTCTATATAAATTTTAAAATCAGAACCATACCAAGGCCTATTTGTAACCCATCCATGGCTTGGGTCAGTAGCAATAACAACAAAATAATCAATATTTCCATCTGCAACTTTATCAAGAGTATCATTATGTTCAAATGTAACCCGCCATCTTCTATTTCCTTCAGGAGACGATGGAAGAGAAAAAAACTCCATATGAGGGGTTCCCGGTATTACATTTGCTGCAATTAATCTTGTATCTGATGCAGGGTCAAAATTTCCATCTCCATTATCTCTATAAATTGCTATATTTGAATAAGGAGAAAGCAGATGAGAAGCAAGCATACTTACATCAAAATTATTTGAAATACTACCTGTATCTTCACCTGTATCTTCAATAATTAAAGTTACTCTTGAAAGCACCTCATTGTCATTTGTTGAATAAGTACTTCTTCCTTTCAATGAAAAACCCAAAACTCTATAAGGAACACATAATCCACATAATTCAGGAACAGCCAATGCATCATCAATTCTTTTTGCCACTCCATCAAGTGGATGGTCCTGAGCATATGCCCTGTATAAATAAAGGGGCCCATAAAGATATTTATTAAAAACAGGAGGATTTCCACTTATTGTAGGATATCCATTTATTTCTAATGGACTGCTCGGGTCATAAGTATCACTTCTCATAGGAACCAAATCAACAACTCTTGAATCACATATAATTGTATTTGTCTCTATTATTCCTGCAAGTGGAAAACCAACCCTTACTTCAAACATATTTCTTGCATCATAACCACCTGGCATATCTCCTGAAATTTTATCTGAAGTAAAAATAACAACCCATAAATCTGGTCCCTGAGTTCCATTTTGTGCATCATCAGAATCGGGAATTAAAAAATCTATTGGAATATTAAAGGATAAACTACCTAATTGCCTCGGGTCAACAGAACCAATTTCAAAATCAGAAGGGTCAAAACTTCCTTTTGTTCCAATATCCCTATAAATTGCAACTTTTCTAAAGTCCTCTGGTTCTACTGAATGATTTGAATTAGCATTTATAATTACTACACTTACATAATTAAGTGTATTATTAAAAATTCCATTATTTGGGTCAAGTTGTGGCCAGCCAGGACTTGCATTACAGGAAAGATTAAGTCCAATAACAGCAGTAGGTCCACTCATTGGTAAAATTGCCTGATTTGCAATTGTAAGGTCTACACCTGAACGAACAGCCCAGGCACCAAATGAATAATTGGAAATAGAAACAAAAATAAACAAGAGAAACTTAACATAAATCCATAATACTCTTTTAAATTTCATATTTCCTCCTATTTATTATTTAGACATCTTTTTTAAGTTTAGAGTTTAGCAGTTTTCCTCCAGTATAAAATAAAGAATAAAACTGAAATTAAACAAACAAAGACAAAATAATGAAGGATAAAGTAAGCAAATAAAATAAAAGGATAAAGAGCAATTTTCACAAATGTCTTAAGAATGACTTTATCCTTTATATATTCCTTCACATAAGGAGAATGCTTATAATAGAACTTCACAAACTTTTTACCCATTTCTGATTTAAGAAGAACTTTATCCCTGAATTCTTTTAATAACTTTACCTGCCAACTATTTTCTCCAAAACAGGCAGTTGCTATGAAACAACCTCCTCCCTCTTCTTGAGGAACTGTCTCTCTGTATTCAATAAGGTAACTTGCCGGATTTATACAGTCAACCTCTCCATAATCATTAAATGCACTTACTTTATAATACCACATACCAACTGAAGGAGGAGTATCTGTTGCTGTTCTTGCATTCGGGTCATTGATTATCTGTACGGGACTGCCCCAGTTAGAAGGTGTTGTACTTCTGTAAATCTTAAATCCAGTTAATGTACCTGTACCTGGTACATAATTCCAGTAAATATAGATACTGTTTACTCCAAGTTCACATCTTAAGTTTGTCGGAGCATTTGGTAAATCAAGTGTTGTTGTTGGTCTTAAAATATATGTTTTAGTTGGTGATGTAACAATAATCTCTATTATTCCATCATTATTAACATCTGAAACAATGACTTTCTTTATATTATCATTTAGATTGTAAGACATAATTTCATTCAAGTTAGAGTCAAGAACTTTTACATAGGTTCCATAAGATACAATTATTTCCTTTCCTGTCTTTCCATCAAAATCAACACATGCCCATACCTTTCCAATACCCTGTTTTTCAAGAACAAACTGTGTCATATCAATTAAATAAAGGTTTTCATTTGAATCAGAAATTAAAAGTTCTTTAACTCCATCATTATCTATATCACTTAAAGCATATTTAATATCATAAGTATAAGCACCAATAGAAGATTGAGTAAGGATATTGCCTGTTTTAGAGTCAAATCTATAGATTGTAAGTGGAACCTGATTTGCCTGTGTTGAAGTCCTAATCCCTATTATATCCTGTGAACTCCCACCATAAACAGAAGAAACAAGTGTAATAATTCTACCCTTTTGATTTGTGAGTGTTTTTGTCCATAATAAATTACCTTTGAGTAAATCTAAGGCATAGACATTCAAATCAGATGTATCATTTACTCCACCAAAAACAGCTATAAGTTTATAATCATCCCTTATACATAAATTAAGTTTATCTACCTCTATTTTTTGAGGAACATCTTTTGTCCATTCTACTTCATTTTCTTCATAATCATAAAGCATAATATTTGTGTAAATTGAACCATCTAAATTTATCCCATATCCTGCAAAAAGTATCTTGTTTTCAGCAAATCTTACTCCCCATGTAGTATTATCAGGTGGCAAAGGTGTTCCGCTATATGAAAATGAACCTATTTTATTCATGTCTTTATCATATATTTCAAGTAAGTTCTGGCCAATTCCTGTTAAAATAATTTCAAGTTGTGTATCAATGTCAATACTATCAATTAATCCGAGATTATAATTTGTTGAAATTGTCCCTTTTTGAGTGTATCCTGTATTCTTATTGTAATTATAAACAACTCCTGTATAATCCTTTTTTATAATAAGTTCAAGTTTTCCATCATAATCAAGGTCTCCTGTTAAAATATTTCCTCCAATCCCAGTTGACCAGTCAAGAATAAGTTGAGAATAGGATGGTAGAATAGTACTTGATTTAAAGTAATAATCATTTGAATTTCCCATATCATACTCTTTAAATCTCCATCCATTTGTAATAATAAAGTTCTGGTCTGTTATATCTGAACTTGCTGTCCCATCATATGCCCTTATTTGTGGAAGTGCAACATGAACAGCAGGAATAATATAATAAATACCTATTGAACTTAAATCACTAAATTCATAATAACCATATAAATCCGTAGTTGTTGTTCTGTTTGCCTCTCCTGTTAATACCACTGTTACATTCTTTACTGGATTTCCACTATAGTCCTTAACATATCCACTTATCTTAATCTGTTTTATATCATGTATCTTATAACTTTCAACATTTCCAGCAAAATCTTCAGCCCAGTATTTTATCTGTTTTGTCTCAACAGGTGTATCTATCTCTCCTGTCTCTACACTTAAAGAAGAACTTGTAAAATCAAATGAAGAAGGTGTATTATTGTCAAATTGATACCAAATCTTTTTAATTCCTGAAACATTATCAGAGGAAGTTATCTTAAACTTCCTTCCAGAAAGTATTTGTATTGATGAAACAGGTCTTGTTATATCTACATTGATAGTTGTTAAGTTTACAATAGTTGTTCTTGTATTCCCTAAATTGTCAGCAGCACTAATATATAAAGTCAGATTTAAATCCTTTCCTTCTGAAACAGAAATTGGATTTGTATATTTTGTATAATTTACACCATCAAAGGAATATTTAACTTCATAAATACCAGAACCATCATCAGAGGACTCAATAACAATATTCGGTTTTCCAGTATTTGAATTATACCAGTTATTTGTATCTGGACCTTTATCAAAGTCAACTTTTGTAATTTCAGGTGCATTATCATCAACAACAAAATTCAAAGAAACAGTATTCCCTGTATTCCCAGCACCATCAATAGCATATGCCTCAATCTTTCCATCTGAAGAACTAACATTAAATTGTCCTGAATAAGTTGTCCATTCAGTTAAACTATTTTCTATCCTATATTTTGGAAATCCACTGGATACACCTGATGCAAAATTATTAACTTTCGGGTCTATTGAAGATATAGTAAATGCTGTCTTTCCAATTGTTGAAGCAGTATTATCTCCAGAAGTTACATAAAGAGTTGTTCCAGATAAATAATATGGTTGAGAATATGTTATGGTTGTTATAGGCGGAGTTGTGTCAAAAGTAGAAATATTGTAAATTCCATGGTCACTCTCATTTCCAGCATAATCAATAGCCCAGCACTCAATTTTATTTATTCCATTAGGTGTTGTAAATGTAGCAGAAGAACCAGTCATTTCATTCAGAATTTCAGTGTTATCATAAAGTATAAATTTATAATAAACTTTTTCAACTCCTGAACCAGCATCAGAAGCATTTAAATTAAATATTCCATTTGATAAGGTTAAACTTACATTTGGCTTTGTTCCATCAACTTTTAAACTTGAACTTATAAGTGAGGTATTTCCTATATTATCTACTGCCCTGCAAAATACATAATAAGTACCTTCAACACTTATATTTATTTTTGTCCCAAGATTATAATCATTATATTCTGATTCATTAGGGGTAGTTGGACTTGGCTTTATAACATACTGAAACTTCTTAAATCCACTTCCTATTTCTCCTGTTGGTAATGGGTCATTGTAATTATTTGGTTCATTATATTTAAACTCAATTGAAACACCTGATTTATACCATCCATTATTTCCATCAGGGCTTGAAGGTGTTATTTCTATATCTGGGTCTGGTACATTATCATCTGTCCTTAAATTTCCACTTCCTATTTCTTGTTGTGAGTTTTCTGGATGATATTCTTCTCTTTCAACAATCTTATGTTCTTCTTTATTCTCAAGATTATCCTGTGCATAATACCAAATTGAAGTTGTCCCTGAAGGTAATGTAAACTCATAGATTGTCTCAGAATATTCATAATAACCATCTCCATCTTTGTCTTGATAATTAATAGTTGGATTTAACCAGGAACCCCATTTATCTTCTGAATCAAGAACTTCTAAACTCGTACTTATTCTATAATTTGGGATACTTCCTAAAATATTTAATCCACAACTTGCTTTTCCATCACTTGTCTCTGAACTTGGTGGTGTATCATCTGCTATCAACCTAAATTTTGTACCTCCATTTGAATTTGAACTTGAATTGATAAATATATAATCAATCCATTCCTGTGGATATGCTCCTGGTGGAAGCAGTAATGTTTCTGGTAATGGCAATTCTGGATTATCAAGGTCAGTATTTGCTGGTGGAATAGGTGGCCAGATTTTTCCATTTGTTATCTTAATTGTAACTTTTGGCGCATAGGTATCTACATATATAAGTCCATTATAATAATCTGTTCCATCAACAAATTCAGTTATACCCTCTACCTCTACCTCATTACCAACTTTATCTTTTGCTTTAACCTTTATTTTCGTACAGGAATTCTCAAGGTCAAAATTCTTTTTCCCAAGTATTCCTCTATTATCTATAACCTGATACCATGTATTTCCTCCATCCAAACTGTATTCCGCCTCTTCTATCCCTGTACCTGTATCCTCTATATCTATTTCAATTGGAACTGCATCTTTATACCACCAGATATTATTCACTCTTGAAGGTGTACGTCCTGTTAATGTTGCCTTTATATTTATAACTGGATATTGATTGTCAACAGTAAGTGTATTTGATACTATCGTTGTCCTGTTACATAAATAATCCTCACTTGATACATTGTCCCTCACTGTAACTTCAAGTTTCAATCCTGTCACACTTTGAGGTACTGTCGGAACTTCAAAACTCCCTGAATAAGTCCCGCTTGTTGTACCCTGTACTGTAATTGGATTTACTAGTAAATTTAAATCCTGTATCAAATTATCACCCTGGTCAAGCAATCTAACACTTAAAACAACTACTGGTCCATTTGCATCACTCCATGTCCCTTCTATAATTACAGTATCTCC
>DAORXQ010000052.1 GCA_035371905.1 bacterium
GAACCCGCGACTTCGACCTTGGCAAGGTCGCACTCTACCGCTGAGTTATTCCCGCTTTTGTCATTATTAAGTTTTTTATAATTATAATCTCACACTTTGAAAATGTCAATAGCACTTTTGTGGTATAATAATTTTAAAAGGAGAAGAATAAAATGAAAAAAATAAAAAAATTATTCTTTTTGTGGTTAATATTCTTTTCTGTAAGTTTTTCAGACGAAGTTATTGAACAATTTTTTTCTCAAATAAAAAATTTAAAAGAAAAATCAAAAACTGTGAGAATTGAAACTATGGAAAATCAAATCTCCGGTGAAATAAATTTTTCAGATGAATCATATAACCTGATAAAAATCCCATTTCAGCAAATATTTCAGAAAAATTTACCCAAAAAATTAAAATTTGATGGATATATGAGAGGCAAATTCTCATCTGAATCAGATAAACTTGAATTTGAATATCTTTATATGTATTTATCCACTGAGATAGATAATTTTGTTTTTTCTCAGATAAAAAATAAAATTCAAATTCTTATACCATCCCTTGGGATAATCCTGAAAGATACAAAAGAAAATATGGAAAACTTTGGAAAGATGCAACAAAAAGAAAACAATCAGCAGAATAATTTTTTACCTGTAAATTTTCTTGGAATAATATTTTCATATTTAACAGAGAAAGAAGACGAAATTAAATCAAAAATTCAATTTATAAAGGAAGGAGAAAGAGAAAATATAAAGACCTTTTTTTATAACTATCGATTTCCTGATGGAAACATGACTTTTGAAATATTTGATAATTTTTACACTTTTAGCAGCATAGAAATTCTCAATAATAAAGACCAGACAAGTGTAATTTTAAATTATAAGGTCCCTGAAAAAGGAGTAAAAATTTGGTCCTATCTTCCAGATGGAATTAAGTTAAGGAGCGAAAAAGATAAAAATTTAGTAATTATTAATCTAACGGATATAAAATATAATAAGTTGTTTTCTGAATCTGATTTTAAAATCAAAGAGATGACTTTTCCAGAATTAATAAGTTCTATTTTTTTAAAAGTTTCAAAGTAAATTATCTCTTGACACATTTTTTTAAAAAGGGTATAATATTTAATCAAGTTAATAAACAAATTAATAAAACAAAAAACAAAAATTCCAAAATAAAAATTTCTTTTTAACCCAAAAAGGAGGTGAAGAATGGCTGCTAAATTTAAAATTAGACCGCTTGGCGATAGAGTTGTAGTTGAACCGCTTGAAGCAGAAGAAAAAACAAAAGGTGGAATAATTCTTCCAGACACTGCAAAAGAAAAACCACAGGAAGGAAAAGTTGTTGCTGTTGGAAAAGGTAAACTTAACGATAAAGGAGAATTAACTCCACTTGAAGTTAAAGTAGGAGACAAAGTTTTATATGGTAAGTATTCAGGAACAGAAGTAACTGTTGATAATAAACAGTATATAATTTTAAGAGAAGAAGATATTCTTGCTATTGTTGAAGAAAAAGAAAAATAAAAAGGAGGTGAAAGATGGCAAAACAAATATTACTTGGTGAAGAAGCAAGAAGAAAGATACTTGAAGGAATGGAAATAATGGCATCTTCTTTAAAACCAACTCTCGGTCCAAAAGGAAGATGTGCAGTTTTGGAGAAAAAATTTGGATCTCCAACAGTTATAAATGATGGAGTAACAATTGCAAAAGAAATTGAACTTGAAGACCCATATTTAAATCTTGGGGCTCAACTTTTAAGAGAAGTTGCATCAAAAACAAACGATGTTGCAGGAGATGGAACAACAACTGCATCTTTACTTGCTGTTACGATTGCTAAAGAAGGGTTTAAAAATGTTGCAGCAGGAGCTAATCCTGTTCATTTAAGAAGGGGTATTGAAAAAGCAGTAAAAGCAATCGTTGCAAAGTTAAAAATGATGAGCAAACCAGTAAAAGATAAACATGAAATTCAGCAGGTAGCAACAATAGCAGCAGCAAATGATACAGAAATAGGTAAGATTATAGCAGAAGCAATGGATAAAGTCGGAAAAGAAGGAGTTATAACTGTTGAAGAAGCAAAGGGAACTGAAACAGAACTTAAAGTTGTTGAAGGTATGCAATTTGATAGAGGATATCTCTCTCCTTATTTTATAACCGACCCTGAGAGAATGGAATGTGTCCTTGAAGATGTTTATATTTTAATTCATGACAAAAAAATCTCATCTGTTAAAGATATTCTCCCACTTCTTGAAAAGATTGCTCAATCAGGGAGACCTTTACTTATAATTGCAGAAGAAGTTGAAGGAGAGGCACTCGCAACTTTAGTTGTTAACAAAATGAGAGGAACATTACAGTGCTGTGCAGTTAAAGCACCTGGATTTGGAGAAAGAAGAAAAGCAATGCTTGAAGATATAGCGATTTTAACCGGTGGTCAGGCAATTATGGAAGAACTTGGACTTAAACTTGAAAATGTTGACCTTTCAATGCTTGGAAGAGCAAAAAGAGTTATAGTTGACAAAGAAAATACTACAATTGTTGAAGGTGCTGGTTCTGCTTCAAAAATACAAGGAAGAATCAATCAGATAAAAAGTGAAATTGAAAAAACAACATCTGATTATGACAGAGAAAAATTACAGGAAAGACTTGCAAAACTTGCAGGAGGAGTTGCTGTTATCAATGTTGGAGCACCAACAGAAACAGATATGAAAGAAAGGAAAGCAAGAGTTGAGGATGCTTTAAGCGCAACAAGAGCAGCAGTTGAAGAAGGAGTTGTCCCTGGTGGAGGAGTTGCATTAATCAGATGTCAGGATGAAATAGATAAAATAAAATTTGATGACCCTGATGAAAAAACAGGAGCAATGATTGTTAAAAAAGCACTTGAAGCACCTTTAAGACAGATAGCAGAAAATTCAGGACTTGATGGAGCGGTTGTTGTGCAGAAAGTAAGAGAAAGTGATAATCCTAACTTTGGATTTAATGCTGAAAAAGATGATTTTGAAGACCTTGTAGAAGCAGGAATTATTGACCCAACAAAGGTTGTAAGAAGTGCTCTTGAAAATGCTTCAAGTATGGCTGCATTACTTCTAACAACTGAATCACTGATTACAGAAATACCTGAAAAGAAAGAAAAAACAGCAACCCCACCTCCTTACCCTGAATATTAATGAAGGAAGCCCGCCACTTAATTGTGGCGGGCTTTTTTATTTTAAAATGAAAAGGTATCATCTATATGTAAAAGGTATAGTCCAGGGAGTTGGATTCAGATGGTATGCACAGAGAATAGGAAATTCTATTGGAGTAAGTGGATGGGTGAAGAATTTACCAGATGGTTCTGTTGAAATAGTTGTGGAAGGAGAAAAAGAAAAAATAGAGATATTCATAGAGGAAATGAAAAACGGGTATCTTGGAAAAAACATAACAGAAATAGAGAAAATTGAGGAGGATTTTAAAGGAGAGTTTAAAGGTTTTGAAATAAGGTTCTAAAAATGAAAAATTATAAAGATGTAGCCAAAGAAGGACTTGATGCAGAATTACCTGAAATTGAGTGTTTTGAAAATCAATTCCCATCCTATACAATTACAATTATAATTCCAGAATATACCTCTCTATGTCCGAAAACCGGCCAACCTGATTTTGGAACAATAACAATTGAATATGAACCCGATAAAAAAGTTATTGAATTGAAATCATTAAAAATCTATATTCAGGCATACAGAAACCTTGGAATTTTTTATGAAAATGCTGTCAATAGAATTTTAAGAGATATAGTAAAAGCTGTAAATCCAAAATGGGTAAGAGTTAAAGGTGAATTTAATCCAAGAGGTGGAATAAAATCAATAATTGAGGCAAAATATCCATAACCTATAATATATGAAAAAAAATGAATTGCCTCGTAAAGTTATTATAGGAACAATTATAAAAAGTTTCTGGGAAGAATATCCAGGAATTGAAAAGAGGTTGTCACAACTTTCCCAAATTATAGATGAAATAAACCTGACTTCTTTAAAAATATATAATCGTAATGTTGATATTATTGTGCTTCCAGAAGCAGCAGTAACAGGTGGGAGAAAAGGCAGAGCACTTGAAAGGTCTTTACCTTTTAAAGGAAAAATTCAGCTAACTTTTTCTTTTTTAGCAAAAAAATATCAGTGTTATATTACTGTACCTATGGAATTAATTGAAGATGAAGAAAGGAAAATATGTTATAATGCATGTATTCTAATAGATAGAAATGGGATGACAATGGGTATTTACAGAAAACTTCATCCTGCAATAATATTTGGAAGTGAAGATATGGAAGGTGGAATTACTCCTGGAAAAGAAGTTCCTGTTTTTGAATGCGATTTTGGAAAAGTTGGAATTCAAATATGCTTTGATATGGAATTTGATTACGGATGGAAGGAAATGGCAAAAAAGGGAGTAGAACTTGTTCTATGGCCAACACAATCTCCTCAAACAAGTCATCCTGTTTTTAGAGCCATGCAGTACAGAATTTATATTGTTTCAAGCACATGGAGAAATAATGCATCAATTTTTGAACCAACAGGGAAAATAACTGCTCAGATAAAAGAACCGGAGAAAATACTTGTAAAAGAAATTGATTTGAGTTATGTTATTCTACCATGGGCTCCTCAATTAAAAAATGGTGAAGCATTAAGAGAAAAATTTGGAGATAAAATCGGATTTAGATATTATGAAGATGAGGATTGTGGCATTTTCTGGTCTAATGATTTTTCTTTACCTGTAAGTAAAATGGTAAATGAAATTGGATTGGGTGACTGGAGTTTAGAAAAAAAACGTTTAATAAAGTTTTTTAATAAAATAAGAACTAGGAGGTATTAATGAAGATATTTAAGGAATTTTTCTTATTTTCAGTTTTATTTATTTTTGCTGGGCAGATGAAAGTAATTTCTCAATCAGTAATTAATCCAATGGATGAATACCTTAAAAAATGGGAAATATACATAATTAATGTAAGCAAATCAAGATATTGTGATAAAGAAATGGGAGAGGAAATAGGATGGCTGGTAAGTCCTTTTTTAAATGGTTTTTATTACGGATATATGGCAACAGAAGATACAAAATGGATTGATATGCTTATTGACTGGACTGATTCTCTGCTTAAAAGAGCGATCAAAGAACCTGATGGATATATAGGATGGCCTAAAAAGGGTTCAGGAGGTAGTTATGCTGGAAAATTTTATACTGATAGTTTATTAGGTGAAGCCATGGTTTTCTGTCCTGTAGTTAAAATGTCAAAAGTAATCCTTGAAACTCCTTTGTTGAAAGAAAAATATGGGAAAAAAGCAGAAGAATATATAAAACTTGCAGAAAAAATTTTTGAAAAGTGGGATAAAAGAGGTTGCTGGAGAGAAACAAAAGCAGGTGGTGTATGGGTTGTTCCTCCTTTCGGTATAGATGAAACAACAGGGAAATGGACAGAGGGATATGAAAGAAAAGAAAAAGATGGTTTTACAAATCCAGCAAATAAACAGAATTACATTGCTCAATATTTGATTGCATTATACGACTGCACAGGAAAACCCGTTTATAAAGAAAGAGCAGAAAAATGGTTTAAAGAAATGAAATCAAGGATGAAATTAAGAGAAGGAAAATATTATGTGTGGAATTACTGGGATCCTGCTGGTGAATGGGATTATAATCCTGATGGCTCACCAAAACACTGGATAGGTGTTCATCCGAATGGTGGATATTATTCTATTGATGTTGAAGGTATTGTAACTGCTTATGAACACGGAATCGTATTTACAAAAGAAGATATTGATATTTTAATTGCAACAAACCGCGATTTTATGTGGAATGGTGAAATAAAAGGAGCAAAATTTAAAAGAATTGATGGTGGTAAGCCAGACCCGAGATGGCCGGATACACCTGGAGTTCTATGGACATCTTTAATTTTCTATGATGAGACATTAAGAAAAATTTTTGAAGCAAATCATAAACCTGATAGTTGGAGTGGTTTAAAAATAACTCCATGGTATTTCACAAAATTGAAAGAACTTCAGAAATAACTTCCTATTTTTTTCAAAAAAACGCAGGTTACTGCAACAATATAAAATTCAAATGGAATATTTATAAAAACATAAATGAGGTCAAGCAATTTTGAATTAAAAAATAATTGAATGAATTTTAGAAGAAAATTTAGGCAGTAAATGATAAAAAAATAAATAATTATTAAAACTCTGTAATCCCTCAAAAACTCAAAGTTTCTCTTGAATGCCTGTTGCCACTCTAAATTTTCAATTACAATAAGAGGTGGGACAAAAAAGAAAAAAATTAAAATCGCATGAAAAAATTTAGCCATATATATCGTAAATTTTGTATAAGGTAAAAAAATTGAAAAGATATATAATGGAGCAAGTAAAATCAACTTAATTAAAAAAATTGACCTTGTAAATTTTAATGCATGAAAATCAAATATCTCCTTTTCTTCCTCTGAACTCAACAGATAGAAAATGTAACTGTTAAGAACTGCTGATAATAAAGTAAATGAATATAAAGCAAACGGTATTGTTATAAAAGACCAAACAATTAAATTTTTATTAAAAATTAACTGTGAAAGTTTTTTAATGTAAAAAGGGGATAAAGTTATTAAACATGCAATCAAAAAAGGAAAAAAATTTTTTAATAGAAAAATCTTTGTTGTTTTTAAATCTTCAGGAAAATCATCAGAAATTTTACGCCATATTTTAAAACTGAAAACAAGGAATAGAATAACTGTAATATTATATGGAACTGAAACAGAACAGATGGAAAAAGGAAGTTGGCCAGTACTTGAAATGAATTCTTTCTTAAAAGTTATCCATAAACTTCTAAACTCAATTTCGGTAAAAAATTTTAAAAAAGAGGTAGAAATTAAGGGTTTGTAATGGTAAAAGTAAGAAATCAAAATGCTAAAAAAATTTTCAAAGATAAACAGAAGAATAAAAATACTAAGAATTCTTTGTTTAGATTTTAATATTTTGAATCCATCTTTAAAAACTTCAATAAAAAATTCAGTTTTTAAGATAGTTTTTCCCATTATTTTATAAGTTCTTTGTATTCATAATCAGGAATGGCACCCCTTTTTGATGTAACAAAAGCACCGAGTTTATTCGCAATTTTAAGTATTTCTTCAGGCGCAAGTTTCTCAATATATCCCTTTATAAAACCAGCAGAAAAAGCATCTCCTGCTCCAACAGTATCAACAACCTCTACTTTAATTCCTTCCTCTTTAAAAAATTTATAATCCCAAAACATTATTGCTCCATTTTCTCCAAGTGTTGTACATATAACCTCAATATTAAATTTTTCTGATAGTTTACTCATTATTTCCTCATAACTCCCTTTTATACCAAACATTTCGCCTGTTTCTTTCAGTTCATTTTCATTTAATTTCAGAATATCACTTATTTTTAAAAGATTTTCAACCAGTTCCTTATTATAAAATGGCTTTCTGAAATTTATATCGCAGAATTTTTTACAATTTTTAAGAACTGAATTTAACCTAAAAAATGTATTCTTTGTTTTATCACTTCTTAAAGCAAGCGAACCAAAACAAAACATTTCTATTTTTTTATTCTGCAACTTTCTTATTTTTTCTTCTTCCAGTTCTATAAAATCCCATGCACCTGGATATACAATTTCAAATTCAGGTTGATTTTTATTCAATTTTACATTCACAATCCCTGTTGGTACATCATCTATTATCTTTATAAATTCACTTGAAAGATTAAATTTTTCCATCGCTTTTAAAATTTTTTCTCCTCTTTCATCCTTACCAACAGCAGAAATAAAAATAACATCCATACCAATTTTTTTCAGATGACATGCAAGATTAAAAGGTGCACCGCCAAGATATTCATTACCCTCAATTAAATCAAAAAGAACTTCTCCAAAAACAAGTACTTTTCCCATTTAACTTACGAGATATTTTGCAAAAATATCAATTTCTATATTAACAGAATCTCCAACTTCCCTGTACTTTATATTCGTATTTTCAAAAGTGTACGGTATTAAAAAAATTAAAATCTCATCTCTTATAATTTCTGCAATAGTTAAAGATATTCCATCAACTCCAATTGAACCCCTTTTAACAAAATATTTTCTGTATTCTTCTGGAATTTTTATTTTCATTAAATAAAATTCACCCTCTTTTCTCAATAAAGAAATCCTTGTTTTAAAATCAATATGTCCTGTAATAAAATGTCCACCTATTCTATCTCCTATTTTCAATGCCCTTTCAAGATTCACATATTCACCAACTTTTACTTCACCAAGATTTGTTTGTTTTTTCGTTTGAGAACTTATAGATACAAAAAAAGTATTTTTTTCTATTCTTTCAACTGTCAGACATACTCCATTTACAGCAATACTATCTCCAATTTTTAAATCTTCAAAAACCTTATTCCCTTCAATTAAAATTTCAAATCCATTCCCTTTACCTCTTTTACCTTTAATTTTTCCAGTTTCTTCAATTATTCCTGTAAACATATTCTCCCCTTTATTAAAATATCGTCTTCAATCCTTTCTATTTCTATCTTTTCAAGTTCAACTGCTTCATTTATATTTTCTTTATCTTTTCCACCAATAATAGACAAAGAATTTTCTCCACCAAGTATTTTATTCCCTATAAATGCCCATATCTCATCAAAAATCCTGTTTTCAAAAAAAGAAGTTAGTGTATATTTTCCGCCTTCAACCAAAAGAATTCCAATATTTTTTTCAATAAGCAATTTTTCAAGCAGTTTATTTATATCAAATTTTCCATTCTCAAATGGTATTTTAATATAATCAAAATTTGTCTTAATTTTAAATTTTTCAATTTTTTCATCTTCAATTTTCTCATCAAAAACAATCAAAACTTTTGATTTCTCATTTTCCCATATTTTTGCATCAAAAGGAATTTTTCCTTCAGGGTCAAGAATAATTTTAAAATATCTTTTCCTATCTATTATCTCCTTTTTTGTTTGAAATTCAGGTGCTATATAATCTAAAGAAGGGTTGTCTTTTAAAATAGTATTAATTCCTATAAGAATTCCATCAACTTCAAACCTTTTTTTCTTTAAATATTCTCTTGTTTTTTCTCCTGTTATCCATTTAGAAGAACCATTATACGTTGCTATTTTCCCATCAATTGTTTGAGCCCATTTCAAAATTACATAAGGTCTTTTTTTTGTTATATTTGTTATGTAAAATCTGTTAAATTCCCGTGCCTCTTCTTCTAAAAATCCATATCTTACTTTTATTCCATTCTCTTCAAGTATCTTAAAACCATTTCCATTTACAAGAGGATTCGGGTCTATCATACATGCAATAACTTCTTTTATTCCTGATTTAATAATTGCATCTGTACAGGGTGGAGTTTTTCCCCAGTGGCAGCATGGTTCAAGATTTACGTATAAAGTTACTCCTTTTGCTTTATCCTTTGCTTTATTCAATGCTTCAATCTCTGCATGTAAAAGTCCAAAACCTTTATGATATCCTTCCGCTATTATTCTTGAACCTTTTGCTATTACTGCACCAACAAGAGGATTTGGACTAACAAGACCTTTCCCTTTTTCAGCGAGTTGAAAACATTTTTTAAGAAACTTTTTATGTTCAATCATTTATTTTCACCACAATTTTAAGTGCATCTCCTGTCCTTACATTTTTTATTCCCTCAACTATTTTTTCAAGCGGAATTACATCTGTTATAAATTTTTTTGCATCTATTTTACCTGTTGAAACTAAATCAGCACCTTTTATATAGTCATTCCTGTTTGAAGCAAAGGCACCGAATACAGATATTTCTTTATAGTGAATTATATTTGAATCAATCTGAATAATTGAATCATCCTTTGGTAGTCCTCCAAAAAAACTTATCCTTCCTTTTGAACCTATTATTTCAAGAGCATCCATCTGTGCTTTTTTAGCAGGACATGCAGTAATAACAACATCTGCTCCAAAACCATCTGTCATTTTCATAACCTCTTCCTTCAAGTTTATTTTATTCGGGTTCCATAAAATTATATCCGGAAAATTTTTACCGAATTTCAATAACCTCTCATAAGCAGGGTCAACAATTACAACATTTTTACAACCAACTGCTTTTGCAAGAGATGCATGCATAAATCCAATTGGTCCACCTCCAAAAATTAAAACAAAATCATCTTTTTTTACATTCAAATAATTCTGTCCATTTATACAACAAGAAAGTGGCTCAATAATTGTTCCTTCAAGTAATGAAACATTTTCAGGTAATTTTAAAACCGCTTTCTGTTTAACTGCATCTTCAGGAATAATTAAATATTCAGCAAATCCACCTTTATAATAATAACCAATTGCCTTTGTATCAGGACATAAATTATAAAAACCTTCTTTGCAAATCTTACACTTTCCACAACCAATTGAAGTAACAACTGTAACCTTATCACCAACTTTTATTTCAGGATAACCAACATTTTTCCCTATTTCTGCAACTATACCTGTTATTTCATGTCCTATTATGGCAGGTGGTATTACTTTTTTATGCCCTGAATAAAAAATCCTTACATCAGTTCCACATATAGCACAATAGGAAACTTTTATCTTTATTTCATTTTCCTTACATACAGGTTCTTCTACATTTTCAACCCTTATATCCTCAATCCCATAAAAAACCGCTGCTTTCATTTTTTTCTCCTTTCATTTTTTCTCAACTTTTATTTTTTCTCCACTTTTTACATTTTCAAGTATTTTTAGGTCTGATTTTATTTTTCCTATTATCTCAACAGAACTTGCTGGAATTATTTTATCTCCTTTACTTATTGGAGTTGGACCAAAAAATAAACACATACATTTCCCATCAGGCCAGTATCCTATATCTCCTTTTTCAACTTCATTTTTTGGGTTTTTAATTTCAGAAGATACAGGAATTTCAAAATATATCTCTTTACCCCATAATCTTGCTTTTGAAGAAAAAGGAAGTGCATCAATTATTTTTTTCCCAAGTTCTGTTTCAAAAATTTCACATTCAATTTCTTCTCTTTCAAACTTAATTTTTACTTCCATACCTTCCTCCTTTTATTTTTATTTTAACATTTTTTTGTGATATGATATAAAAACCAAAAAAGGAGAAAAAATGGTAAAAATAGGAATAATAGGTTGTGGTGGAATGGGAAGGTATCACGCAAATATTTTAAAGAAATTTGAAGATGTCAAAATTATTTCTGCTTCTGATGTAAATTTAGATACTTTGAATTCTTTTAAAAATGAGTTTGGAGTTGAAGAAATATATGATGATTTTAATGATTTAATTAAAAAGTCAGATGTTAATGCAATAATCTGTGCCACTCCAACAAATCTACATTATAAAATAGTTGTAAAAGCAGCAAAAGCAAAAAAACATATATTCTGTGAAAAACCAATATCTGTAACTTTAAAACAGGCAGAAAAAATGATTGAAGAATGTGAAAAAAATAAAGTAATTCTTCAGATTGGATATGTGAGGAGATTTGATGATGAGTGGTTAAAATTTAAAGAATTGATGGATAAAAAAATTATTGGAAGACCAGTTGTATGGCATCAGATATCAGGTGGTTATGGTCCTTCACCTGAATGGTTTTATGATATTAAAAATGGGATGGGTCCTTTTGTTGATGGAGC
The DNA here is from genome assembly GCA_035371905.1 of bacterium. Taxonomy (NCBI): domain Bacteria; species bacterium. The sequence goes on from DAORXQ010000052.1 coordinate 11,595, forward strand.
TGTTCATTCTTACGATTTTGCTATTTTTACATTTGGAAAGGTTAAGAAAGTAAAAAGTTCATTAACAAAATTTAAAAAATTTACCTCTCCTGACACTGGTATTGTTTCTGTTGAATTTGAAAGCGGAGATATTCTTGTTTTATGCTGGAGTTGGGGACTTCCTAAAAATACTACTTGCCAGCATATTCATCAGGCACTTGGACCTTATGGAGTTTTAATTTTTGATGGTTTCAGAGATGATAAAGGAAGATATTTTGTAATAAAAAAAGAAAATGAAGAGGAAAAAATAGGTCCAATTCCTTTAAATTCTCTTGGTATAGGATTTGAAAAGCAGATGGAACATTTTATTGATTGTGTAAAAAATAATAAAAAACCAATTGTAGATGGAATTGCTGGTTATGAATC
>DAORXQ010000053.1:0-6746 GCA_035371905.1 bacterium
GTAAATAATTATGTAAGATGTCCAAAGTGTAAGAGAGTAAGGAATATAGATGATGCGCCAGAATGTCCTGTTTGTAAATATAGGAACGAAAGAAAAAAATATAGATTGATATTCTCAAAATATGACAAATAAAACTAATTATGATATAATAAAATAATAGGAAAATAAAGGATAAATGAGATATTCAGAAGAAAGACAACAAGAACACATAAGAAGAATTAGAAGAGTGTTGGTGATGAAACCTAACGCAAGTATTTTAGATATACAAAAAGAGTTAGAAAAAAGCAAAGTTCCTATTCATTTAAACAAAGATTATATAAATAGATTATTAAGAAAAATAAGAAAAGAAAGAATAAAAAGAATGGATTATTATACGATAAATAAAGTATTAGCGGAATTTCAGGACGAAATAGAAGAATTAAAAAGAAGATTATGGATTATTATAAAAGATAAAGACTCATCTAAAAAAGATAAAATATTGGCTATAAAAGAATTAAGAACAAGTAGTAATGATTTATTTGATAAAATGTTTGATGCTGGAATATTTGAAAGAAAATTAGGACAATTAGAAATAGAAAACTCTCTTTCAGAAGAAGAAAGAGATTTGATTAAAAAAGTTTTAGATATAGAATATAATAAAAATGATGACAATAAAGACAATAAAGAAGAAAACAATGAATTGAAAGAAAATAAAGATGGAACAAATAATAAATGACATAGAAAATAAAATAAGCAACAACCAAGAATTTAGAAGGGCGTTAGCAAGAAGCAATTTATTGTGGTTTTCAAGAATTTATTTTGGCAATTATTTTTTTTACAAAACCGCTGATTTTCAAAAAGAAATTTATAAAGAATTAGAAGACGATAATAATAAATTTCTTGAAATAATATCTTTTAGAGGAAGCGGAAAGACAACAATTTCAATGTTATTTTATCCTATATGGGCAATGATTACAGGCAAAGCCCATTTTATTGTTTTAATATCAGATACATTTTCGCAAATAAAAGAACACATTTACAACATAAAAACAGAATTGGAAAACAATTCTTTATTAAAAAAAGATTTTGGACCTTTTAATATTTTAGAAAACGCAAAATCAGAAGAATGGCAAAAAACATCTATTATTATTCCTACATACGACACAAAAATAGTTGGAAAATCAACAGGACAAAAAGTTAGGGGGATAAGATATAAGCAATGGAGACCAGATTTAGTTATAATTGATGATATTGAAGATGTAGAGATGATAAGAACAAAAGAGCAAAGAGACAAAACTCATAGATGGTTGGTGGGAAATGTTATGCCAGCAGGAGAGGCTAAAAAAACAAAATTTATTCTTATAGGAAACTTACTTCATTCAGACGGAGTAATGTCAAGAATTGAAAAAGAGATTAAAGATAAAATAAGAGATGGAAAAGTTTTGAAAATACCATTGATAAATGATAGAAATGAAATCGCTTGGCCAGACAAGTTTCCTAATGAGGAAGTAATAGAAGAAGAAAAAAGAAAAATCGGATATAACGATTCGATAGGAATGAGGTCGTGGCAAAGAGAATATTTATTAAGAATTGTGCCAGAAGAAGGACAAGTGATAAAAGATGATTGGATTAAATATTATGATGAGTTGCCAAAAGATGAAAATATAATATCAAAAGGGACAGGAGTTGATTTAGCGATATCTAAAAAATCTACTGCTGATTATACCGCAATGGTTAGCGGAGTGATGGCAGTTGTTAATAACAAACCAACGATATATGTAATGCCTAATCCAGTGAACGAAAGATTAAGCGGTTTTGAAACAACGAATAAAGCATCTATTGTAAGCAATATATTAGGAAATGGAACTAATACTCCTTTGTGGGTTGAAGATGTCGCTTATCAAGCAATGCAGATTGAAGCAATGCAGAAGGCAGGATTACCAGCAATAGGAGTTAAGGTTAGTTCTGATAAAAGAGCAAGATTAATGACAATATCTTCTTACATAGAAAACGGAATGGTATTGTTTCCTAAAAAAGGCTGTGAGGATTTATTGATACAACTTTTAAACTTTGGAATTGAAGAACACGATGATTTAGTTGACGCTTTTGTATTTTTAGTTTATGGATTAATGACGCAATATTCACAATCGCCAACTATTACCTGGTTTTAATTTGACAATGAAATAAAATAATAATATAATTTAATAAATTAAAATATTTTTTATGAGCATTTTTTCTAATTTTAAAAAAATATTTTTACCAAATAAAACAAAAACATTTTTAGATGATTTAGACGATGATTTTGATTATCCATCAAGAAGAAGTTTTTTTTCAGATTATAACAAAACAAAATTTTTATACTCTTACTCAAAATCAGTTTATGTTTATGCTTGCGTTTCAAGAATAGCGGAAAGCGTTTCAGCAATTGATTTTAAACTTTTTAAAATCTTAAACAATAGAGGTGAGGTTGAAGAGATATTATCGCATCCTATTTTAGATTTGTTATATCGTGTAAATCCTTTTTACACAAAAGAGGAATTTATTCAAACAGATGTTATAAACAGAAAATTGTCAGGTGATAGTTTTATTTTAAAAGTAAGAAATAATAAAAATGTAGTTGTGGAGTTATGGAATATAAGGCCTGATTTAATTACAATTGTAGAAGACGAGGAAAACTTTATTAAATATTATGAGATAGTTCAAGATGGAAAAACAAAAAGAATTGACAAAAACGATATCATTCACATAAAGTATCCATCGCCATTAAGTTATTACTTAGGAATGTCGCCAGTGTTGCCAGCAGAAGAAAGAATTGAAATTGAAGAATTTGCTAATAATTATCAGAGAAACTTTTTCATAAATAACGCAAGGCCAGATGGAATAATAGAAGTTCCCACTTATTTAAATCCTATTCAAGTTAAGGAATTGATAATGGGGTGGGAAAAAAGACATAAAGGAGATGGAAAAAGCAGTAGGTTAGGAGTATTAACTAACGGAGCGAAATATAATCAAATATCGTTGAGTCAAAAAGAGATGGACTATATTGAATCGATGAAATTTACAAGAGATGACATTCTTGTAGCATTTAAGGTGCCAAAGCCTATTGTAGCGATATTAGATGATGTTAATAGGGCAAATAGTTTAACGGCACAACAGATATTTATAAGAGAAACAATTATTCCTGAAATGAGATTATTAGTTAATAAATTAAATGAAGAGTTGATTATTCCTGAATTCGGTGAAGAGTATTATTTAGATTTTGTTGACCCAACGCCAGAGGATAGAGAATTAAAATTACAAGAATTACAAGCAGGAATTGATAAATGGATTACAATAAATGAAGCAAGAAAAATGTTTAACTTGCCTGCTATAACAGGAGGAGATGTTTTGTTTAGGCCTTTAACTGATAATATTATAGAAGCAGAAGTTGAAAAAACAAAACTATATAATATTAAATCGTTGCACGGAAGAAGGGCTTTAAAAATTAAGAACGAATTAAAAGAAAAAATATATAATGATAATATAATTAAAAAGAATTTTAGCAGGTCATTGTTTAAAGACACTGAAAAAAGAAAACAATATTCTGAGTATGTTATAAGAGACATAGAAAATAAAAAAAATAGAATGAGGCAATTAGTGGTAAGATTAGCAAATCAGGAAAGAGATGAAGTAATTAAAAATTTTACCAAGGAAAGGCCAAAAACAAAAAGAGAAATTAAAAAATTATTGAACAAAGAAGAAGAGGAAAATAAATTTATTGAAAATATATTCCCTTTATATGTTTCAATTTTTCAAGAGGCAGGGGATAAAGCGATGAAATTATTGAGAATTGACAAGCCCTTTGACATTCATAAAAGTTATAAAAAAATAAACACAGGAAAAGAAATAAATAGAATGCTAAAAGAAAGAGCAAAATTGTTTGCCCATTCAGTTATAGGAACAACGCTTGATAAATTAGCCGATAGTTTATCAGTAGGAATAGAGGAAGGAAAATCAATTCCTGAATTAAAAGAAATAATAAAAGATGTTTACAGAGAATTTAGCGATTATAGATCAGAGACAATAGCAAGAACAGAAACAAACGCAGTTGTAAACGAAGCACACATTGAAGCGTATAGGCAAAGCGAGGTTGTAGAAGGTAAAGAATGGGTTGCTACTTTAGATGATAGAGTAAGGCCAGAGCATTTAGCAATTGATGGTGAAATTGTAGAATTAGATAAGCCGTTTTCAAATAATTTAATGTATCCTTGCGAGCCAAATTGTCGTTGTACGATTGCTCCCGTAGTGATAAATTTATCAAATAAAATTTAATGGATTTAGTTTATTTAACAAAAAGAGAAATTTTAAATGACAATATTGAGTTAAGATATTCTTTAAGAAGTGCTGAAAAAAATTTAAAGTTTGATAATGTTTTTCTTATAGGATATAAACCAGATTTTATTAAAAATGTTAATTTTATAAAATACAACGATATTAAAAATAACAAATACAATAATGTTTATGAAAAGATGAAAATAATATTAGAGACAAAAGAGATATCAGATAATTTTATTTTGTCAAACGATGATTTTTTTATCTTAAAAGAATATAACGAAATACCTTATTACTATAAAGGAACACTAGAATATTATTATATGAATTACCAGTATAAAGAAAGTTATTATTATAAAGAAGGAATAAAAAAATTATATGAAGAATTTAAAAACGGATTATTTTTCGGTGTTCATTTCCCAATAGTTTATAATAAAGAAAAATTAAAATTTATTATAGACAAATATAAAAGTAATACAATGTTAAGAAGTTATTATTGTAATTATTTTATTAAAGAAATAAATCCAGTTTTTACCGATGATTTTAAAATATTAGATGTTAAAGAAATAGAAAAATATAATAATTGTCCATTTATTAGCACAACAAATCTTGTTGCGTCAACAACAGAATTTAAAAGTTTTATAAATAATAAATTTTGTAATCCATCAAAATATGAATTATAAAATTAAATAAAATAATATGAATTTTATTAAAAAAACATTTAGCGTTGAAGTAGAAAATATAGATGAAGAAAACGGAATAATAAGAGCAATCTTTTCATCAGGATTGCCTGATAGAGATGGTGAAATGATAGACCAAGAAACTTGGAATTTAGAGGAATACAAGAAAAATCCTGTTGTTTTATGGTCGCACGACCAGTTGAGCCCTCCTATCGGACAGATGATAGATATTTTTGTAAATGATGATAAAATGCTTGAAGGTAAAATAAAGTTTGCTATTAACGAATATGATTTTGCTAATACAATTTATAAATTATATGCTGGAAAGTTTATAAGAGCGTTTTCAATTGGTTTTAATTCAGAAGATTATGAAGAAGTAAATGGAGTTAGAGTTTTGAAAAACAATACTTTACTTGAAATATCGGCCGTAAATATACCGGCAGATGCGTTAGCGTTAGCCAAATCAAAAGGAATAAATACTTGTTGTTTAGAGAAAGCATACAAAAAATATAATAAAAAAAGCCCTGCTTGTAGGTTAGATGATGAAACAAAAAATGAGTGTGTAGCAAGGAAAATACCAGAGATATTAGACGAAAATCCTGATATGAAACAAGAACAAGCAGTAGCGATTGCTGAAAGTTTATGTTCAAAGTTTTGTAGTGATTTAGAGAAAGAAAAAGATAAAAAAAACAAAGAAACAATTGAGGAAGCAAAAAAATCATTGGAAAAAATATTAAAAGAAGATAAAAAAATAAATTATAAAAGAGCATTGAACAAAGCCATAAGAGAATTACTAAAAACAAAGAAAAATATTAAATATGAAAATAGAAAAGATAATCCATCAAATATGGGTTGGAGATGAAAAAAAACCTAAAAAATGGATGGACACTTGGAAGGAAAAAAATCCTGATTGGGAATATGTTTTATGGACGAATAGTAAAGTTTTTAAAAGAAATTGGATAAATCAAAAACTTATAGAATATTATAAAAGAAATAAAAAATATAACGGAGTAGCAGATATTATAAGATATGAGATATTATATGAATACGGAGGAGTGGTTATACCAGCGGATAGTGAATGTCTGGAAAATATAACAGAATTATTTGACAATGATTATGAATTGTTTGCTGTTAGATGCAGAGCAGATGCCATAGATTGGGCTTGTACTAACGAAGAAAAAAAAATAGAAACGCCAAAGTTTTTAAAAAGCATAGATAAATTTAAAATAGTTCCTATTTATGGAGCAAAAAGCGGAAATGAATTTGTAAAGCATTTAATAGATGATTTATATCATAAATATGAAAGAGAATTGCCAAATTATCCTTATCCTCCATCACAAACAGGAAATAAGTTTTGTACTGAAGAGTTGATAAAATACGCTCCAGAGATTAAGATATTCCCGATGCATTATTTTATTCCTTATCACCCGATAGACGAAACAGAAGAAAATTCTTATTACTACAGGGGAAAAGATAAAATATACGCAAGACATTATTGGGGAACAACATTTAATAATTATAACAAGGGCAGATAATCCTATTTTATAATAAAAAAGGTTAGAAACTCCGCCATAGGACGGACTGCAATTATAAAATAAATTAAAAATAATAAAAAAATGAAAAAAGAATTAAAAAATCAATTAGAACAAAATGATGGAGAATTAACAGAGGAAGAAAATACAGAGGAAAAAGAAGAGACAACAGAAGAGACAGAAGAATTAAAAGCATACAAAAAATATAATAAAAAAAGCCCTGCTTGTAGGTTAGATGATGAAA
>DAORXQ010000053.1:6846-10601 GCA_035371905.1 bacterium
ACAAGCAGTAGCGATTGCTGAAAGTTTATGTTCAAAGTTTTGTAGTGATTTAGAGGAGGAAGAGATAAAAAATAACTTGAAATCTTTCATCAAAAGAGAAACCGAAAATTTGTTAGAAAAACAGATAGAAGCAAAATCAAACGATTTAGTTAAAAAATTTTTATCTGGTGTCGAAAAACAAAGGATTATAGGCAAAAAACCTAAAAATCTTTCTGACCAGCAAATTGTTAAAAAATGGTTTCGCTTTTTAGTAAATAAAGATTATCAAGGAATTAGAGAGATGCAAAAAGCAGGCTATCTTAATTATGGAACAGAAACAGGAGGAGGAGCATTAGTTCCGCCTCAATTACTTGCCGAAGTTAATAGAATAACAGAAGAGTACGGAATAGCAAGACAAAATATGAGGTATCTTCCATTTTCTGGACCGGGAAATGAAAGGTCAATTCCTGTTTTAGACGAATCAGTTGGAGTATACTGGGTAAAAGAAGGAGGAGTAAAAAAATCTACAAAGCCTTCATTCAAGTTAGTTAAACAAACACTTGAAAAGATTTCCGCAATAGTTCCTCTTACAGAAGAATTATTAGAGGACGAAGCAATAGATATTATTGCTTTATTAGGAGAGTTAATTGGGGAAGCGATGGCAAAAGAAGAAGATAGAGTTTTCTTTGCTGGTTCAAAATTAGCGGGAGACCCTTATGATGGAATTTTAAATTATGCTGGTGTTCAAAAAGTAGAAATGAAAGGAAGAACAAGTGCGTTAGAGATTATTCCTGAGGATTTGTTAGACCTTATGAATGCTGTACCAACAAGTGTTAGAATGAATGGAGCATTTTATTTAAGCACTTCTCTATTTTCAATTTTACAGAAAATGAAAACAGACGATGGATTATATGTAGTACAGTCTCCAGTAGGAAATATTCCTGGGGCTATTTGGGGAAAGCCTTATGTATTGCTTGATGTTTTGCCAGGGTTAGATACCGAAGAAGAGGAAACTCCTCTTATGCTGTTTACTGATTTGAAAAAGACTTGCGTATACGGAGACAAAGGAAACATTGCTGTTAAATTGTTAGACCAAGGAATAATTGAGAGTGCTGATGAATCGCCATCAGACTTGAATTTAGCAACACAAGATATGGTTGCTTTAAGAGTGGTAAAGAGAGTTGGATATACTCCAATTCTTCCGAAAGGAATTTCAGTATTATATACTGGAACTTCATCATAATAACGATTTATTAGGGGAGGGAGACATCTCTCCCCCCTCTAATAAATAAAAAAAACATATGGAAAAAGAAAAAAAAGAAAAAATGGTGTCAATTTTTGACCCAGCAGTTAATGCTTACCGAGATGTTCCTCTTTCTATTGCTTTAAGATATATTAAAGAAGCAAAAGAATTAGAAAAAAGAATCTCGGAAGAAGAAAACAATGAGAATTAAACAAAAACAAAATTTAGAAACAAGTGAAAATTTAAAAGTTAAAAATATTAAAAAAGGAACAGAAAGTATAAAGGAATTTCCTCAATGGACTATTAGAAAATTTAAATCAGAAGAAGATTATAAAAAAAATAATCCTTATGCTGTTGAAAGTTTTGAAGGAAACCTTTTAACAGAAGCAGGAGCAGATGAGATGTCAAAGTTATGCTTTGGAACAGGAGGAACAAAGTATGCTTTTGGAAATACTTATCTTATAGTAGGAACTGGAACTGGAACAGAATCAGACCAAGACACAGAAGCAACATTTACTAATGGCGTTAAAAAATTAGCATCAAGCATCACTTATGGGACAGACAAGAAAACAACAATAGTAGCAGTTTTTGGACCAGATGACGCTAATCAAGATTGGCAAGAGTTTGGAACTCTTAATGCTCTTACATCAGGAGTTTTATTAAACAGAAAAGTTATAAATAAAGGAACAAAAGCAAGTGGAGATGTCTGGGAATTAACAGAAGAAATTTCTTTATCTTAATAAATAATGGCAATTAAATATTGCGATTTTAAGAATGGAAATGACATCACAGGAGATGGAACTAATACTAATCCGTTTAAGACGATAACAAGAGCGTGTCAGGGTTTATATGGCGGAGATGAGGTGAGGGTGGCAAAGAGCGGTGGAATTAAATATATAACAGGGACTATAACATTTACTAAAAACTCTTATAATATAACATCGTCAGATGATATTTTTTTAAATGAAATATCGTCAGGAGAAAACGATGGAAATGTAAGGTTGGGTGATTTTATTTTAGGAAATGATAATAATTGGCATGAAGTTATATTAGTTAATGACAGCAAAAACGCAAAAATACTTCATAGGTCTGGTGTTTCTGGAAATATGGTAGCAAGAAAGTTATTGGTAACCGACACAGGAAAAGCTCTAACAGAGAGTTATAATGTTCAAAAGATAGAATGGGGTGGTGATAGCCCTAACAATAGATTAAAAATATCAGGAGGGTGGGATTTAGCAACAGAAACTCAAACTGGTTTTACCTATTTTAGACAATTAGACCCAGATAATTTTGGAAATAGATATGGAATAGGATTATACTCAGAGGATAATCTTCACATTCAGATAGAGCGTTTAGGATTTTTAAGGTATAATATCGGTATTGAATTTATGGTATGTTTTGGTTTTGTATTAAATAATTGTTATGGATATAGCAATAGAATGTATGGAGCAGAATTCTTTATATGCTCCGATAATAAAATTTATAGTTCTAACTTTTCAGGAAATGGAGTTGAGCCAAGCGATGATGATGGTTTTGGGATAGCATTGATAGGAACATCTATATCTCTAATTAAAGATACAGAATGTAGCAATAATTATGGACACACAGGAGCAGGGATAGCAATTCTTTACTCATCTTCTCAAACTAAAATTATAAATCCAAAATGTAATTATAATGATAATGCTGGAATACTTTCAGGAGGTTCTATTGAGAATGTAATAATAAATTATCAGGAGAGCAGTAATAAGGGAATAGTTGTCATTCCTGTATTAGGGAGTGAAAGGCCAGCAATTAAGGTTCAAAAATATAAAATCAGTGGAGATAATAGAAATTATTTTGAAAATGGAATGAGCAAAAGAGATACAACAGGAGCAATGAGCGGAGAATGTTTAAAATATAGCCCAACATCTTCTGATATTTATATTGCCCATTCTTTTTTTGTCAAAGCAAAAAAGAGCACTTCTCAAACATTGTCTTTATATGTTAAAAAAGACAGCAGTTTTGACGGAGATGTCAAAGCAGGAGTTTATTTTTTAGGAGAGATGATAACAGATTGGGAAGATTTTACTCCAACAGCAGATTACGAATATGAGAAAAAAGAGATAAGTATAAATGGTTCAAGTATTACAGAAGACGGAGTTATAGAATTAGTTGTTAAAGTAAGAGGAGAGAACGGAAATATTTATGTTGATAATTTAGAAGTTAATTAAAATGATAAATGGAAGTTTAAAATATTGGTTAGATGGGGAACCTTTTATAACAGACACAGATGAAGATATTGGCAAGTTTAAATATTGGTTAGATGGTGAGCCTTTTATTAACTATGAGAAACTTTATAAAATATCAACAGATGATAATGTTCAAGGCACTGATAATTTTAGAAGCAAAAATAGTTTAAAAATATTAGAAGATGTCAGTTTAAACGAATTAAATAATATATTAAATAAAAAAAGAATATTAGATGATGTTAGTTTAAACGAAATAGAAAAGTTATTAAATAAGATAAGATTATTAGAAGATGTTAATTTAAATG
>DAORXQ010000053.1:10701-11851 GCA_035371905.1 bacterium
AAACTATCAAACAAGATAAAATTATTAGAGAATGTTAGTTTAGATGAAGCAGAAAGTATTTTAAATAAAAAAAGAATATTAGACAATATTGATTTAGAAGAAATATCAAAAGTAAAAAATACAATAAGGCTCTTTGAAAATATATTATATCAGGATAACTTTTCTTTATTTAGAAAAATTTTAGTAAAGGAAGAAATAGATAAAAATCAATATGCTTTGGAATTTAGCGGAAATGAATATAGTTATTTAATGGCTAATGCTTCTTCCCCAATAGCAGGACAGGAATTTTCAGTAGAATGTTGGTTTTATTTAAAGTTAAATAATAGATTACAGGAAATTGTAGCAGAAGGAATAAGCACATCTACTGGTTATGGTTATGGAATTTATAGAGAAGTTGATAATAATGTTTCTTTTGGAATATGTGGAGTTTCTGGAAGAATGAAAGTTTATTATCCTTGTGAATTAAATAAATGGTATCACGCAGTTTTAACCTATAAATCAGGAGTTGGAGGAAGTGCGTATATTAACGGAAAAAAAATAGGAAATTTTAATAATGTTGGAAATTTATATTATTATTATGAAGGTATGTATGTAGGATTTAGATTAGGAGGGTGGCCTTTTTTAAGCACTGATCCTTATTTTAAAGGAAAAGTAGATGAAGTTAGAATATATAATAGAATTTTAACTGATGAAGAAGTAAGAGAGCATTTTAATTTTATATTTAAAAACGAAAGCAGTTTAGCGTTATATTATAATTTAAATGAAGGAAGCGGAACTACTGCTTATGATAAATCAGGGAATAATAGAAATGGGGCTATATATAATGCGGTATATGTTCCTTCTGAAATTTACAAGAGGAACTTTACAGATGTTATAAATTTACTTAATGAGATAAATATTAGCGATAGCATAATAGAAAGTGAGAATATAGAAAAGAAAAAAGAAGTTTTATTATCTGATAATATAACCGAATTAGATAATATAATTATTTTAAATAAAATTATATTTTCAGAAAATATTGATGTTAAAGAGATAATAAAAAATTTAGTAGAAATTTTATTAAAAGAAAATATAAATGAAGAGGAAAAAATATACATAATATCATTTATTTTCTTAAAAGATAGTATAAAAGAAGATGAAGAGGCAAGTA
>DAORXQ010000054.1:0-8940 GCA_035371905.1 bacterium
TTATGGACATAATGAATGCAAAAGAAATTGCTAAAAAATTTAATATACCCAAATATTATAAAAAAGAAAAAGATATTGTTAAAGACCCTGATATTAATGCAGTTTATATTGCAAGTCCTGTTTATTTACATTTAAAGCATATAAAAATGTCTGCTGAAAATGGAAAACATATTTTATGTGAAAAACCTTTATGCAAAAATTTAAAAGAAGGGAAAGAAGCGGTTAGAATATGTAAAAAAAATGGTGTTTTTATTCAGGAAGGTTACATGATGAAATTTCATGGGGCACATAAAAAAATAAAAGAATTAATAGAAAAAGGGGAACTTGGAAAAATTGTATATATGAGAGGTCAACTTTCATGCTGGTATCCTCCTATAGAAGGAGCATGGCGGCAGGTTCCAAATAAAGGTGGAGGGGGTTCTTTAATTGATATGGCAACACATTTATATGACCTTCTTGAATTTTTTGTTAATGACAGAATTAAATATATTTCAGCAATTGTAAATACACAGGTTCATAATTACAAAGTTGAAGATTCTTCCACAACTCTTATAGAATTTTCAAAGGGTACACATGCAACAGTTGACTGTTTTTTCTGTATTCCAGATGAATCAAGTAAAACAAGATTAGAAATATATGGAAGTAAAGGAGCAATTCTTACAGAAGGAACAATAGGGCAGAGTATAGGCGGAAAAATGGAAGGAATATTTGGACTTGGAGAAAGTAACTATGATGCTACCCAGAGTAAGGATATTGTAAAGGAATTTAAAGAAATTGAATTTGAGAAAATAAATCCATACACTGCTGAGTGTGAATATTTTGCAGACTGTATCTTAAGAGGAAAAAAACCTGAAATAAATAACTGGGAAAACGCCCTTCACATACTTAAAGTTACAGAAAAGGCATATCAATCATACAAAAAGAAAAAAATTATGAAAGTTTGAATAAATGTTACAGATTATATGAATTTGTAAATAATTAATCAACCACAGGTATAAAACACTGGAATTTGAAAAATTCCAAGTGTTTTTTCTGGCGTTTTTTGCCCAGAATAGATAAAAACACCTTAAGTCCCCCTCAAAGATTGAGGGGGTGCTGGTGCGACGAATAAGGAGCACCGATTAGCACGGGTGGCGAGATGGTGAGCCACCATTTTGGGAGTTGATACCTCTTGGGGATTTTAAAGGGGTTTAAACCCCTTTAAGAAAATAGTGTAGTTGACAGTAAAAGCAAAATATAACAAAATAAAAAAGTAAATGGGGTTTAGTAAATATTTACATAAATTTTGACTTTTCTAAATTTTTGTGATAAAATATTTAGTTCACTTTTAAAACAAAAATTAGACAATATTAAATCATAGTTTAAATTAAAAGGAGGAAAAAGATGGCAAAAACAAAAAAGAAAAAATATATTTATTTTTTTGGAGAGGGAAAAGCAGAAGGTAAAGGAGATATGAAGGATTTACTGGGAGGAAAGGGTGCAGGACTTGCTGAAATGACAAACGCGGGGATTCCTGTACCTCCTGGTTTTACCATTACAACTGAAATGTGCAAATATTACTATCAACACAATGAAAAACTTCCTGAGGACTTTGATGAAGAACTTAAAAAATACTTAAAAAAACTTGAAAAGGTTACAGGTAAAAAATTTGGAGATACTAAAAATCCGCTTTTGGTTTCTGTAAGGTCCGGTGCTAAATTTTCAATGCCTGGTATGATGGATACAATTTTAAATCTTGGGCTTAATGATGAAGCAGTTAAAGGACTTGCTGAAAGTACAGGAAACGAAAGGTTTGCCTATGATGCCTACAGAAGATTTATCCAGATGTTTGGAAATGTTGTTATGGGCATAGATAAAAATGAGTTTGAAAAAATACTTGAAGAAAAAAAAGAGGAAAAAGGTGTACATTATGATTCGGAACTTAATGCAGAGGATTTGAAAGAAATTGTTGAAAAATATAAAAAAATTTATAGAGAAAAAACAGGAAAAGATTTTCCTCAGGACCCTATGGAACAATTGAAAATGGCTATAAATGCTGTTTTTAAATCTTGGAATAATCCCAGAGCAATAACTTACAGAAAACTAAATAAAATTCCGGACGACCTCGGAACCGCAGTAAATATAGTAACTATGGTTTTTGGAAATATGGGCAATGATTCAGGAACAGGTGTGGGATTTACAAGGAATCCATCAACAGGAGAAAAAGAGTTTTACGGTGAATATTTAACAAATGCGCAGGGAGAAGATGTTGTTGCTGGTATAAGAACTCCAAAACCAATAAGTGAACTTGAAAAAGAAATGCCTGAAGTATATAAACAACTTAGAGAAATTACTGATAGATTGGAAAAACATTATAGAGATGTCCAGGATTTTGAGTTTACTATTGAAAGAGGGAAATTATATATGCTTCAGACAAGAACAGGAAAAAGAACACCCCTTGCAGCGGTTAAAATTGCGGTTGATATGGTAAAAGAGGGATTGATAACAAAAGAAGAGGCAATAATGAGGGTAGAACCATCTCAAATTGACCAATTACTTCATCCTATAATTGACCCAAAAGCAAAGGTGGAACCTGTAGCAAAAGGACTTCCCGCATCCCCTGGAGCTGCAAGTGGAAAAATCGTATTTACAGCAGATAAGGCAGAAGAAATTGGAAAAACAGAACCAGTAATACTTGTAAGAGAAGAAACAAGTCCTGATGATATACATGGTATGGCAACTGCAAAAGGAATTTTAACAAGTAGAGGAGGAATGACTTCTCATGCAGCAGTAGTTGCAAGAGGAATGGGAAAACCCTGTGTAGTTGGATGTGGAGCTATACAAATTGATGAAAATAAAGGAGTTATGATTATAAGCGGAAAAGAAGTTAAAGAATATGATTGGATTACTATAGATGGAGGAACTGGAAATGTTATGATAGGCAAAGTTCCTACGATAGAAGCAGGTATAACTGGAGAATTTAAAACAATAATGGAATGGGCGGATGAAATAAGAAAATTAGGTATTAGAGCAAATGCAGATATACCAAGAGATGCAAAAAAAGCCAGAGAATTTGGAGCAGAGGGAATAGGCCTTTGCAGAACAGAACATATGTTTTTTGCACCTGAAAGATTACCCTATGTTGTAGAAATGATTATGGCAGAAACAGAAGAAAATAGAAGAAAAGCACTTGATAAACTTTTACCATTTCAAAAAGAAGATTTTATTGGGTTATTTAGAGAAATGGAAGGTTATCCTGTAATTATAAGAACTCTTGACCCACCTTTACATGAATTTTTACCAAAAAGAGAAGAACTTATGGTAGAAATTGCTTTAATGAAAGAAAGAAAAGAGGACCCTGAAAAAATAAAAGAGAAAGAAAAAATACTTAAAAGAGTTGAACAATTTCATGAATTCAATCCAATGCTTGGTCACAGAGGTTGTAGATTAGGAATAACATATCCAGAAATCACAGAAATGCAGGCAAGAGCAATTATGGAGGCAGCATGTGAACTTGCCAAAGAAGGAAAAACAGTAATTCCTGAAATAATGATACCACTTGTAGGAAATGTAGAAGAACTTAAGCATCAAAAGGAAATAGTCGTGAGAGTTGCAGAAGAAGTAATGAAAAAATATGGAGTAAAAATAAAATATATGGTTGGTACAATGATAGAAGTCCCACGTGCTGCTTTAACTGCCGATGAAATTGCAAAAGAAGCAGATTTCTTTTCTTTCGGAACAAATGATTTAACCCAGATGACCCTTGGATTCAGTAGAGATGATGTTGGAAAATTTTTATTCTATTATCTTGAAAAGAAAATTTTAAAAGATGACCCATTTATGACGCTTGATCAAATAGGTGTAGGACAACTTGTTAAAATCGGAATAGAAAAGGGGAGAAAAACAAATTCTAAACTTGAAGTTGGAATATGCGGAGAACATGGAGGAGACCCTGAAAGTGTAAAATTCTGTCATAGGGTTGGTATGAATTATGTATCCTGTTCTCCTTATAGAATACCTGTTGCAAAACTTGCAGCAGCACAGGCAGTAGTTGAAGAAAAATTAAAAATTGAATATACAAGCAAGTAAATAAATAGAAAGCATTACATCTTCTGTGAGATAAAGAAGAAAATAAAAAGGATGAGATTACTTGTTTTTAATTGTGGAAGTTCATCTTTAACTTTTAAAATTCTTGAAACCGATGGAAAAATTTATAATGTTTTCCTTTATGGTAAAGCACACAGAGTAGGGGTTAAAGGAATCGAGGAATCTTTTATTGAAATTTCTTACAAGGATAAATGCGAAAAAATTGTAACCTCTTTAAGAAATCATAAAGAATCAGCAGAAATAGTAATAGATTTTTTAATAAAAAATTCAATTAAACCGGATGGGATAGGGCATAGATTTGTCCATGGAGGGGATTATTTTAAAGGAAATACTTTAATAGATGAAAAAAACATTGATACTTTAAGAAAATGTTTACCTTTGGCTCCTATCCATAATTCAATTTCCTTGAGTGTCATTGAAGTTTGCAGAAGGAAATATCCTGATGTACGGGAATTTGTAGTTTTTGATAATTTTTTTCACAAAACAATACCCGAAATACATTCAAGATATCTATTACCAAAAAATCTTATAGAAAAATTTGGTTTCAAAAAATATGGATTTCATGGCTTATCCTATTATTATGTAACAAAAAAAATCTATGAAATTCTAAACCTGGATATTGAAAAAGATGAATTAAAAGTTGTTGCATGCCATCTTGGAACAGGAGGTTCAAGTGTCTGTGCAATTAAAAATGGGAAATCCATTGATACTTCCATGGGTTATTCACCAAATTCCGGTTTGATGATGAGTACCCGAACAGGAGATATTGATCCTATGTTGTTATTCTATATTATGTACTTATACAGAATAAACGTAGAGGAACTCATAGATCTGATTAATAAAAAGAGTGGAATTCTTGGTATATCTGGTTTTTCAAGTGATTTGAGGGATGTAATAAATGCCATTTTAAAAGAGAAAAAAGAAAATGCCAAACTTGCTTTTGAGATGTATACATACAGATTGAAAAAATATGTAAGCAGTTATATATTTTTATTGAAAGGTATAGATGTTCTTATTTTTACAGATGATATAGGTGTTAAAAATCCTCTTGTAAGGGAAAAAATATGTGAAAACATGGATTGGGCTGGAATAGTAATTGATAAAGAAAAAAATAAAAATATAAATGAAAAAGAGATAAATTTTATTCATAAAGAAGAATCAAAAGTTAAAATTGCAGTAATTCCTACGGATGAAGAGATTGTAATAGCATGGGAGGGTTATAAATTAATAAAGGAGATAATTAAATGATTGTGTTTTTCAGTAATAAATTTCCAGAAATTGAAATCATTGAATTTACCAAAAATCATCATAGAAAAAGATATGCAGAAAAAAAAGATTATTTGCTAAAACTTTATAAAAAAAAGAATGTTGAAATTTTTATCTACAACTTTGAATTTACGGGGGATATTATTAAGGAGCCTTTTCAAAAAGTAAATGGAAATCTTTTAAAAAAACTTTCTCAAATTATACCTTTTGCTTATGAAAAAATATCAATTCTTTATGAATTGACAGATTTATTTTATAGAAACTTTCCAGAAAAAAAACATTTTATTCTTTCTGATACCGGTTTTTTCTCCACATTACCGGAGTATGTTTCAAATTATGCACTTCCTTATGAATTTGTAAAGAAAAAAATAAAAAGATATGGTGTTTCTGGACTTTTGCATCAATGGGTTTACGAGAAAACAAATAAAACTAGCAATAAAAAGGGAAATAAAGTAATTTCAGTATATTTAAGTGATTTTCCCAATATATGTACAATAAAAAATGGCAAAGCAATAGAGAGTTCGGTTGGATTTACACCTGTTGAAGGATTACCCTCTATTAAAACAGTCGGGGAACTGGACTCTCAGATTATATTTTTCCTTTATGTATGTGGATTTACAATGAATGAGATTCATGAAATTTTAACTTCAAAAAGCGGTTTTTCTTCTATTCTTGGCAAAAATTGTGATATTGATGATGTTGTAAAAAATAAAAAAACAAGAGATATATTGCGATATTACATTTTAAAACATATAGGGGCATATATTGGAATATTGAATGGTATTGATAGAATTATATTTTCAGGGAAAAAGAACAACTTAATTTTAGATTTTATAAAATACTGTTGTGAAGAAATGAATTTTATAGAGATAAAAATAAAGGATAAAATAAGGCAAGGAGAAGACATTTTTTATTTAACAGACAAAGAATCTGATGTGGAAGTTTGTTTTATAAAAGAAAACAGAATGGAAATGATAAAATATTACATAGAAGAAATAAAAAAGGAGGAATAAAAAATGGAAAAAAGAAAAAGATTTCTTGTTGATGTTGGAATAGAAGATTTACCTTATCCAATAATAGTTCCTTCCAAGTTAGAAAAAGAGGGACAGCACACAGTGGCGAACATTTCAGTAAAAACAAGGATTATGCAGGAATTTGAACCCATTTGGATTGATAAATTTATAAATATTCTTCACAAACACAGAAAAAAAACAAAAGTTATAAGAGAAATAGATGAGATTCTAAAAGATCTGGTAGAGGATTTAAAAACATCAAGTGCTGAAATAATGTTTTTATATCCATACTTTGTGGAAAAAACAACCCCTGTTTCAAAAGAAAAATGTCTGGTTAAATATACCTGTTCTTTTGCTGCTAAAATGTCAATTGCGGAAGAAAACATTTCAAATTTTTTCAGAATTGAAATCCCTGTAATAACAACATATCCTGCTTCTTCAAAGGATAAACCTGGTGGACTTTTTGGACAGTTAAGTAAAGTTATTTTAACGATACAACCTGCAAAGGATATATACATAGAGGATATTGTTGAATTAGTTGAAGAACATGCTCTTGTTCCAATTTATTCATATCACTCAGAAGAAGATCAAACATATCTTATTAAAAAAATTCATTCTGTTGAAAAAACAAGTGTAGAGATGGTAGATGAAATAAAGAATGAACTTGCAAAGAAAAAAGAAATAAAATGGTACTCTATATATTGCTATAACTACGGAATGCTTCATTCTTACAGCACTGTTATAACAATAGAAAAGAGTTTATGGGTCCCGTTTTCAGAATCATAATAATAACTTAATAATTACATAACTTAAGAACTTAATAAATTCATAATTTGAGAACTTATAAACTTCATAATTTATTATTTAAAAGGTAGAATTTATAAATATCATTAAAAATAGGATGAAGATTATTTGAGTTGTTTTTTCAATAAAATAAAAAAATCAAGAGACAATTTAATCATCTAGGAAAATTTTTTATTCTTATTTTTGTAAAAAATTTAAAAATCATTTTTTTATTTTTTAAAATTATGGTAAAATTGAACACAATTAATTAAATTAAGTTTTTTATATTATTTTGAACAAGAGTTTAAAAATGAATACACATGATTTTTTAGAACTTATAAAAAAAGATTTTGGAGAAATGGGACCGGAAGAAGGTTTAAGATTTAAATATTTTGATGATGAAATAAAAGGAATTGTTGTATGCTGGATGGTTTCAAAAAAAGTACTTGATTTTACAGTGAAGAATAAATTTAATCTAATAGTTTCACATGAAGATTTATACTTTCCACCTGAATATGCAAAAGGAGATGGTGCAGGA
Organism: bacterium; assembly: GCA_035371905.1. Taxonomy (NCBI): domain Bacteria; species bacterium. Next base: position 7,687 of record DAORXQ010000054.1, read on the forward strand.
GTTATAAGTAATTACAGAAAAGAAATTATTGAGAAAAACAGAATCAATTTTGTAAGATTACATTACACAGTGGATAAAAATTTTATTTTTGATGTTTTTGATAAACTTTCGGAAGGAAATCTTTTGATAAATGAAAATTTTTATAGAGTTTATGAATTTGAAAATAAAATATTAAAAAATCTTGCAAAAGAATTAAAAAATAAATTCAAAGTTAAGTTTTTAAGAATAACAGAACCTGAAAAAAAAGTCAGAAGAGCAGGGTGTCTTGTTGGAGGTTTAGGATTAAGTATAAACTCAAAATTTATTGATAAAATTCTGTCTTATAATGTTGATACAGTTATTGCAGGAGAGGTGGATGAATATACAATAAGAGGTCTTTCAGATTTAAAAATTGGAATTATAGAACTTGGTCATGAAGCAAGTGAAACACCTGGACTAATAAAATTTACAGAATATTTAAAGAAAAAATTGTCTGAACTTCCTGTTAAGTATTTAAAAAATACATATCCTGTAAAGATTTTGAAATAAAAGGAGGATACTATAGTTCAACTTTCTGTATGTATAGAAATGTTCTGGAGAGGTATTCCTGAAGAAGAAAAAATAAAAAAGGTCAAAAATCTTGGATTTCCTGCTTTTGAATTCTGGGGATGGAAAAATAAAGATATAGAAAAAATTAAAAAAGCGAAAGAAGAAAACGGTCTGACATTAGCAACTTTTTGTTTTGAACCAAATGGAGTGTTAACTACAGATGAAGTTAAAATTGAAGAAATTATAAAAGGGGCAATTGAAACTGCAAAAATTGCTAAAATACTTGATTGTAAAAAATTAATACTGACAACAGGTAATATTGTTTACGGAGAATCAAATGAGGTTACCAGAAGAAGAATTATAAAAAAATTGAAAGAGATAGTAAAAATAGCCGAGGAAGAGGATTTAATTTTATTGCTGGAACCATTAAATCCAATAGTAAATCATAAAGGATACTTTTTAGCAAAAACTATTGAAGCAATAGATATTTTAGAAGAAATAAATTCACAAAACTTAAAGATTCTTTATGATATATATCATCAGCAAGTTACAGAAGGAAACATTATTTCAACAATACAAAAATATATTGACTATATAGGACACTTCCATACAGCAGGAGTACCTGGAAGACACGAATTGATAGGTGGAGAACTGGATTATAGAAGAATTTTTGAAATTATAGACAAAACTGGTTATAACGGGTTTATAGGACTTGAATTTTCTCCG
>DAORXQ010000054.1:8950-11788 GCA_035371905.1 bacterium
AGACAGATGATGAAGCATTAAAAGAAACCCTGAATTTAACCCGTTTTTGAAAGAAATATAAATTTGGTATAAACTAAGAGAGAAAAATAGATTTTTCGGAGTATATTCTTTTTATCATAAAAATTTTATTTCCTTTTTTTTTAAAAAATCATTTCTAAAATCTAAAAAATATTTTTTTTCTTTTTAATATGTGATACAATTAAATTGAGGGCAGTTGATAAAATACATTAAATAGTAAAATTTAAGTACTTGATTATTAAAAACTTATAAGGAGGGCAATATGAAAAGAAGAGATTTTTTAAAAAGCAGTTTTTTATTTCTTGCAGGTTTAAGTTTTTCCAATATTTTTAAAAACAGAAAAAGTATTTCTTTTGCAGAAGAGAAAGAAAGTGAAATTTTTATAGGTAAAGGAGAAAATTTTGAAGAAGTTACAATAAAAGTTATTGAAAAAATGGGAGGGATTAAGAAATTTGTAAAAAGTGGAGAAAAAGTTGTTATAAAACCAAATATTGCATGGAACAGAACACCTGAACAGGGAGCAAATACAAATCCAAAAGTAGTAAGTGCCCTTGTAAAACTCTGTAAAAATGCAGGTGCAAAAGAAATCGTAGTAATAGATAATCCTGTGAATAACTGGAATGTAACTTATATAACAAGTGGAATAAAAGAAACAGCAGAAAAAGAAGGTGCAATAGTAAAACCACCGACTGAATGGTTAAATATAAAGGTTGGAGGAGAAGTATTAAAACAAGCAGATGTTTTAAAAGATGTGGTTGAATGTGATGTTTTAATAGATGTGCCTGTTGTAAAAGTCCATGGTGGTGGTGTGGTTACTATTGCAATGAAAAATTTTATGGGTATAGTAAAAGATAGGGGATACTTTCATAGAACAGATTTACACAGATGTATTGCTGAAATTACAAAGTATATATTACCAAAAACAAAATTAATAGTCCTTGATGCTACAAAAGTAATGTTGACAAATGGACCTCAGGGACCGGGAGAACTGAAAGAACTGAATATGGTGATTGCTGGAACCGATATAGTTGCTCTTGATGCTTACGGTTCTACACTTCTTGGTAAAAAGCCAGAACAGATTCCTCACATAAAAATTGGTGCTGAAATGGGTCTCGGTACAATGAATCTTGACAAGATAAAAATAAAATATGTATAAAAAAACAATCAAATATTTTTTTAAATTGTTAATACAGGGTGTATTTATTTTCCTTTTTTTTTATTTTTTTAAAAAAACAAAATTTCCACTTTCTGAAAAACTACCTTTAAATTTCTTTTTTCGGATAGATTTACTTTTTGCAATTTTCACAACTATTTCAACTCTTCATTTTTCCTATTTATTTTTGCCTTCAATAATCATTTTATTTTTACTTTTATTTTTAGGAAATTTTTTTTGTTTCTGGGTTTGTCCTTTAGGTGGAATAATTGATTATGCAAATATAATCTTTTTAAGGAAAAAATGGAAGATAGGTATAAAAATACCAAAGTGGGTAAGATATATTAAAGTTTTTATTTTTTGGGCTATAATTTTTACATCTTTTACTGCAATCTTTTTAAAAATTCCTTTTTTATTCTGGATGTTTGACCCATATGTAATTTTAATGAGAGGACTACTTTTTAAGAAAATTTTGATTATATTAATCGTGATAATTTTTTTAAATATTTTAATTCCAAGATTTTGGTGTTATTATATATGTCCTTTCGGTTATTTAAATTATCTAATTGGTGTAAAATTAAGAAATAAGATAAAAAGGAAAATTAAAAAATGAAAAGAAGGGAATTTTTAAAATTTATTTTTGGAGTAGGGGGATGTTTTATTTTCACAGGGTTCAGATTTAAGTTAACAGAGAAATCAAATTTTATAAGACCTCCGGGAGCAATAGAAGAGGATGATTTTATTTATAAATGTATAAGATGTGGAGAATGTTTAAAAGTATGTCCTGTAAGTTGTTTAAGACCTGTACCATTAAATAAAGGTATATTTGAATTTGGAACACCTCACATAATACCAAGAGAAAAAGCATGTCTATTATGTTTAAACTGTGGTAAAATCTGTCCAACAGGAGCAATTCAAAAGGTTAAAATAGAGGAAGTAAAAATGGGAACCGCTAAAATAAATATAAATAAATGTCTTGTATGGAAAGAAAATAAAGATTGTTTTGTATGTATGGAGGTCTGTCCTGTTGCAGCAATATATAAAAATGAAAATGAAAAACCTGTTGTTAATCCAGAAATATGTGTTGGTTGTGGCCAATGTGAACAAAATTGTCCAGTATATGGAGAAGGTGCTATAAAAGTATTCATTAAAGGCGAAAAAAGAAAAAAACTAAAAGGAGGAAGGCATGTTTAACATAGGAGCCCCTGAACTTATCCTTATTTTCTTTATTATTTTACTACTGTTTGGTGCGAAAAGATTACCGGAAATAGGCAGGTCTCTCGGAAAAGCACTTGGAGAGTTTAAAAAAGGAATGAAAGAGGGAGTTTCAGAGGAAGAAAAAAAGGAAGAGAAGAAAGAAGAATGAAAAATGGAAGAAAAAGATTTAAGTATTGTAGAACATCTGGAAGAGTTGAGAAGAAAAATTATTTATTCCAGTATATTTTTCATTTTTTCATCATTTATTTCTTATTTTTTTTCAAATAAACTACTTTTATTTATAGTAAAACCACTAAAAAAATATCAAGAAACTATTGTCTTTTTAAAACCCGTAGAACCATTCTTTTCAATTCTAAAAATTACATTTTTCACAGCAGGGGTTATATCATTGACTTTTATTCTACTCCAGATTTATCTCTTTATTGCTCCCGGTTTGACAGAAAAAGAAA
>DAORXQ010000055.1:0-9679 GCA_035371905.1 bacterium
GTTCAATGGCATATTTATACGCACAACATGCTTCTGCTTCTGGTTGTTTTTCTTGGTCAGGAGATGCTCAATATTCAAGATTGGTTGTTTATGCATCAACTTCTGATGCTACACCAACAACTTTAAGATTGGGTGATAGTTATTATGTTACAATTCCACAAAATACCTCTTGGGGATTTACTGCTTATGTAGTAGCAAGGAGTTCAACAGGAAGTTCAGCATATTGGGAGTTAAAAGGATTGATTAAAAGAGGAACAGGTAGTCCTTCTATTGTAGGGACTGTTAGTAAAACAAAAATAGCAGGAGATAGTGATACATCAAGTTGGGATGTAGATGTACAAGCAGATACAACAAATAATTCTTTAAATATAGTAGCAACAGGAGTAAGTGGAGTAAGTATCCATTGGGTAGCAACAATTAATTTAACAGAAGTAGGATATTAACAAGGAGGTAAAATATGCCACTTAAAAAAGGAAAATCTAAAAAGGTTATTAGTGAAAATATAAAAGAGTTAATACATAGTTATGAAGAGAAAGGGAAAATAGGAAATGTTAAGCCGAAGAGTAAAAAACAGGCACAGAAAATAGCAGTAGCAATAGCATTACAACAGGCAAGAAAATCAGGAGCAAAAATACCTAAAAAATTAAGAAGAAAAAAGTTCTAAAAGGGGGAAGTATGCCGAGAAAAAAATCTGTTATTAAAATCCCTAAAATTAGCACTAAAAAAAGAAGAAAAAAGTTAAATATAGCAGGGAAAGGAATACCACTATCTGTTTTAGGGGTTAAGTTTTAAAAAATGAGATACACAATATTAACAGAATATTTGTATTTAAGGTTTTTAGAAGCATACAGGCAGTTTTATTTTGAAGTTTATAAAAAATTACCAAGTGAGGAGTATTGGAAGAATTTTATTATGTTTGTTAGTCAAAATATGCATAATGATAATTATTTATTTCTTCTTGCAGTAGAGGGAAAGAAAGTAAGAGGGTTTTGTATAGTAGCACCAGTTATAAATTTTGAAGAAATACCGACAGCAATAGTTGAGCCGTTATATGTATTTCCGAAATGGAGAAATCAAGGAATAGGTAAAAATTTGATAGCAATAATTAAAGGTTGGTTGAAGAAAAAAGGGTATAAGAAAGTTATTACAACAGAAGAATTTAATAAAAATACATTTAAGAGAAAGCAAAAACTTTTAGGTTTAAAACCTGTAAGAGTTATTTTAGAAAAAGAACTGGAATAATATATTTTTAAAAGGGGAAAATTATGGGAGCAGCACTACCGATTATAGGGGGAGTAATAGGAGGAGGGTTAGCATATGCAGGAGCAAGAGAACAAGCAAAAACAATAAAACATGTAGCAGGACAGGTTTATCAGCCAAAATACTTAACAGATATAGACAAGTTAGTAAGTGATTTAATAAAACAACAAACATTACAACAGCCAGAATGGAGTAAATACCAGCAGATTGTTAATCAGATTTTAGGGACTTTTACACCTGAACAATATCAGCAATATTTAAATAAATATCTTAAATCATCATTTCAACCAACAAGTAGTGATTTATATAAGTATTATTTAGACCAACTATTACAGGATGTTAGAAGTGGATTAACAGCAAGAGGATTAAATTTATCACCAATAGGAGCAGGGATTGAAAGTAAAGTAATAACTGATTATGCTATGCAGAATTTACTTTATGATTGGCAGAGACAAAGTCAAGCATTACAGAATTATTTAGCAGGGATGAGTGGATTAAGTAATTTAGGTAAAGGAGCATTACAAACTGCTTTAGCGTTAGAGCAATTAAAATCAGGATGGTATGAGCCAGCAATTCAATACGGACTTCAATATATGGGATTAGGTATTCCAGCAACACAGGCAAGAGCAAGTATTTTAGCGAATTTAATACCACAAGCAGGACAAGAATGGGCACAATTAGGACAAGTATTTAATTCTGTTTTTCCTTATTTAACACAGGGGACATCTACAACACCAAGTTATAATGTAGGTTATTCTTCAGGAGTTCCTGTAGGCGGACAATATATTCAAGGAACATTAAATTATCCTACTTTTGGTATATTGAGTGGATTTGGATATTTACCTGGTATAGGTTATGTTATTTCATAGTTTTAAAAGGAGATAGATATGCCGAACCCAATTGCTTATATTTTAACAGGATTATTAGAGGGATATGGAAGAATGAAAGAACAGCAGGTATTACAAGATATTTTAAAAACTAGTTATTCTCAACCACAGCCATCTTTACCAGCACCGACAACAGAAGGAGAGAAAAAAACAAGTATAGAAGATATAATACAGCAACAAATACAAGCACAACAGCAACCACAGATGATTTTTCAAAAACTTTTATCTAATCCTTCTTTTTGGAACTTACCAGTGGATAAACAGCAGATGTTATTAAATATAGCAGGATTACAAGCACAATTAACACCACAGGTAGATGTAGCAAAGATGATGGAAGCGTATAGAAAAATGATAACACCAATTGAAATAGAAGCAGGGAAAGGACTTTATAATCCTATAACAGGACAGTGGATAAGTAAACCTATTTTACAGACAGAGCCAGAGAAAGAGTTGATAGATATATCTACGGGAGAAAAAATAAAAAGTGGAGTTATAAAAGTAGGAGATACTTTAATTGACCCAGAAAAAAGAGAAATTATATATCAAAAACCAAATATAAAAGTTGATGTAGATTTTAAAACTAATAGATATGTTAAACAAGATTTAAATACAGGAGAAATAGAAGAAGGATTTATAACACCTCAAACTTTTGGAATTATTACGACTTATGCTCAATCTATAGGGAAAGACCCAGCAAAACTATCAACAGATGAAATAGAAAATATAATCAATACAGCAATAAGGATGGGGGATTTACCACCTTATTATGAATTGATTAAAAGCGATTATGGAATAATTACAATAGATAAAGCGACAGGAAAACCATTAGATTTTTTTGAGGACCCATTAGCGAAAGAAAAACTTGAACAAGAAAAAGAAAAGTTTGAGTTAGATAAACAAAAAGTATTAGCAGAAATAGATAAAATAAAAACTTTAACACCTCTGGAAGCAGAAAGAGTAAAATCCGTAATAGCGTCTCATTATACTTATGCTGATTATTTAAAGGATAAAATAATGATAGAGAAGACAAAACAACAGACAACTACTAAAACTACTACACCTACCACAAAACCATTAGCGAAAGCAAGTGTGAAAGAAAGAGAAGCGTTTAATAAATGGTTTGCAAAAATAAAAAAGGCGTATGATAAGAAAGACCCTTATACAAGAGATAAAGCAATTGAGTTAGCACTTACATCTGGAATTAACCCTGAATTATATGATGAAGCAATAAAAGTTTTAGATACATATACCAAATCCTGGGATCAAGCGTATTTCCAAAAACAATCAACAATTACACCACCACAGGAAAAAATTATTAAACAAGGTAAAATTGGTAATATCACTTATCAAATCAAAGAAAAATAAACTATGTATGAAACAGAAATTAAAATCGGTAATAAAACTTATACTATTGAAACTGATAATATACCAACAGATGAACAAATTGAACTTATTTTAAGACAGGCAGGACTTTATGCTCCTGAAAAAATTTCTACTTTTCAGGCGTTTAAAGAAGAAGTAAAAAAACCTATCCAGAAAATATCCTCTACAATTACTCAAAAAATAGCAGAATTACCTGTTGAAAAAATACAGGAAAGAAGTGCTGTTTTTGCTGAAAGTTTTGCTCCTATTTTAACTTTATTCTTGAAGCCAGAAGAAAGAAAATATTTACAACAACTTGAAAAACAACATCCTGTATCAAGAATAGTAGGAGAAATAACAGGTGGTATAGCAGAATTAACAGCAATTTCTCCTTTAACAAGACCAATAACAAGAATTTTACCTAAAACTTTATCTTATTCTCCGAGATTATACAGGTTTTTAGCAAGCGGTTTAAGAAGTGGGACTACATTAGCAGGACAGAATTTGTTTAGAGAGAGTATAAAGCAATTACAACAAGGGAAATTTGATGTAAAGGAAGTGGGGAAAGAAGCAGGGTTAGGTATGCTATTTGGACTTGGACTTGGGACAGGAGAACAGATTATAAATATTCCTTTAAGAACTGCTGTATCTTCTGTTTATGCAGGAGTATTTACTTCTCTGGAAGATTACATAAAACAGAAAAAGATTGACCCGAAAGATGTTTTAATAAATATGGCAATAGTAGGTGGATTTACTGCTTTAACTGGAAAACAAGTATCAAAACAAATAGAACAGGAAGTTTATAATAATTTTTATAACTCTATTAAGACAAGAATTTTAGAAAAAAATCCAAAAATAAATCCAGATATAGTAGATAAAATAACAAGAAATTTTGTTAATGCGTATTTTAATGAAGTTTATAAAAGAGGTGGTAGATTTCCAACACTGACTGAAATTGAGGATTTTGTAGAATGGTTTAATAAGAGTTTATGGAAAATATATATAGAACAGCCGACAAAAATTCCTTCACCAGTTGATAAAACGATTGTAAGAGAGGTTGGAAAAGCGATTATCCCTATAAAAGATGTTAAAGGAGAAATAGTTCCAGTAAGACCAGAGGAAGTGGTAAAGGTTAAACCTGCTCCACCAAAACCACCAATACCAATAGAAGGGAAAGTTTTACCACAAGAACCTATTAAAGTTAAAGGAGAAGTTAAGCCAAAAATAACAGAACCAGAAATTACACCTTCTCAACAGGAAGATATTAAACTTTTTACCAGAGAATTGATAGAAAGACATAATATACCTCCTGATGAAGCAGAAAAAAATGCCAGAGAATATATTTTATTACCAGAGGAGAAATGGTCAGAAGAAACAAAAAAGATAGCGAAAATAAGGGATAGAATGATAATAGAAGAAATAAATAAAATGGGGAAAAAGCAGTATAAAATACCAGTAAGAGAGGAAGAAGAGGTTGAGTATTTTAAAGCAGGGAAAAAGTATACTTCACCACCAGAAAAACCACCAGAACAATCATCTACTCCACCACCTCCACCACAAGGTAGAGGGATTACCGATAGTAGAATAGCAGTATTATTTGCTTCTGAATTTATTAAGAAATATCCACAAGTATCTACAAGATTAAAAACAAGTTTAGGTATATATGTTCCAAAAGAGCAAAGAATTTCTGTAAGTAGTGATATTTTTTCTAATCAGCCAGAAGTTGTTAAAGTTTTACTTCACGAAGCAGGACACGCAGTAGACAGAATGTTAGGAGCAAAAAGAAATACTTTACTTGGAAAACTTAACAGAATTAAAGATTATCTTAAAAAAGAGTTTGAAGGGGTTAAAGAAAAAGAGGTTAAAGAAGAAGTAATAAAAGTAAGTAAAGAATTTTTTGGAGAAAGTAGGTATGAAGTGTTAGAAAAACAGAAATTTCCTGCGGGTGAGTTATATGCTGACCTTTTTGCCTCTATTTTACACAATCCTGCCAGAGTAGCAGAAATAGCACCGAAAGCAAGTAAGATGTTCTGGAATGGAATAAATAAAAATGATGAACTTGCTAAACTAATCCGTAGTTTTATAGATTTGAATTCAACAGAGATTGATGAACTTGTTAATGAAGTAGCGAAAAAAGGAGCATCAGAGTGGATTAAAAATGAAGATTTAATACATCTTGCCAGAAATAAAGTTTTAGGAGAGCAGATTGATTTAAATGAGTGGTTTAAAAATACAGTACTAAAAAATAAAGAAGAAGCAGAGAAGATAGAAAAACAATTAAAAAAAGAGTTAGGGGGAATGGGTAGAGTATTACAAGAAGAATTGATTGATAAGTTTACTCTTTTACAGAAAAAAGCAAAAAAACTATATCAAGCAGGAGTGATAACAAAAGATGACTATAATGCAATTCTTAATATTTTAACACAATATCATTTTACTCCTTATGTATTATCTAAATACAAACTTCAAGAGTTATTTAATGAAATAAGCGATTTAATTCAGAAAAACAATATCAAAATAGAGGATATAAATTTAGTTTTGTTGGAAAAGAGAATTTTAAATCAGGAAGATATAGCAAATCCACTTGGAATAAGACCAGAACATATACCATCTATGTTGGAAACTTTTAAAAAGCAAGTTGGAGAAGAGTATTACAATAAACTTAATGAGGTAGTAGATAAAGTTAAGCGGTGGCACGATAAAATTTTAATAGAAGCAAAGCAATTGGGATTAAATATAGAAAATCTGGAAGAGTATTTAAAAGAAGAACATTTTTATGCACCATTTATTGTAGAAAAACATATTGAAGAACGAGTATCTCCATTTTTCAAAAAAAGAGCAGGGACACTTGACCCTGTTAAAGAGCCATTTTATAACTTAATAGAGAAAACTGTTGTGTTAAGAGAGTATGCTGAAAGAAATGCGTATAAAAGGAAATTGTTTGACACAGTTATAAAAACATTCCCAGGCGTAGAGAAAATCCCAGGTTCTCCAAAAAACCCTGTTAAACTTCCAGAAGGATACGAAATATTTTCTTTCCAGAGAGATGGAGTATGGGAAAGGTATAAAGTTCCAAAAGAAATTCTTAAAGAATTTGAGACAGGACAATATGATTTAGGGACAGCAAAAATACTTGATAAAACGAATAATTTCATTAAAGCGTATTTTACAAGGTGGAATTTAGGATTTATTTGCACTACTAACTTTTTAAGAGATTTAACTGCGGCTATTCTTTTTAGAGGTAGAGTTCATATATGGGATTTATTAAAACAATATCCAGAAGCAAAAAGATTAATTTCTGAATATTTAAGAGGAAAAACTTCACCTGAAATAGAAGAATTGGTTAAAAGAGGAATAATTGATGAAAGTTTTTTTGGTTCTTTAACAGATAGAGAGGCGTTTAGAAAGTTTTTATCAGAACAGGATAAAAAATTGTTAGAGTTAATTTCTGATGAAAAAACTAAAAATAAACTTATAGGAGCGATTGAAAATGTTATAGATAAAATTGAAGATTTAGGAGTAATAGGAGAAAAAATGCATAAAATATCATATTGGAAAGCGTTGAAAAAAAATCAAAAGAAATTAGGTTTATCAGATGAGGAAATAGGTTGGCTTACAAAAAATTTAGGCGGTTCACCTAACTTTTATCAAGTGGCAAAAGGGAAACATACCATTGAATTACCTTTCTTATTTTATAATGCGACAAAACAAGGGATGAGAAGGTTATATTTAGGAGCGACAACACCAGGCATAAGAGGAACTTTTTGGACAGGTGTTTTAACTATTACAGGACTTGCTATGTTAAAAATACTTGCTGAAAAAGGGTTTTTTGGAAAAGATTTAGAAGAGAAATATGAAGAAGCGTCAAATTATTTAAAGGCGTATTTTCCTGTTAGTTTTCCTGTTGGAGAAACAAGAGATGGTAGTTTAATTTGGTTAAGATTACCTGTTGCAGAAGAAGCAGTGTTATTTCACGCACTTGTTTATAATGTAGCAAAGTTAGAAATAGAACAAACAGAACAACAGGTTGATTTAAAAGAGTTATATCAGGCGTATAAATCTACAATAGGAAGACAATTACCTGGTATTAATCCTGCTGTTGAGTTAGGTTTTGAAATTATAAGAACTTTAACAGGAGATATACCTCTTGAATACTATATGGCTTCTAAAAAAGGAAAAGATAGGTTAGTAGGAGCGATAGTTGGAGATAAGTTTAATCTTAATGCTTTTGAGAAGATATGGGAAGATATTGAGGAGGGGAGAGAATTAAAAATAACAATTCCAGCAAGAAGTCCACTGGTCAACAGAGTTTTGAGAGTTATACCTTTTGAAGAGAGATTAAAGAATTTTAGAGGAGAATAAAATGAAGATATTGTTTTTATCACCTGCATTAGATAGTATAGGGATACAAATTAAATTAAGCAAAAAACATAAGATTTTAACTATTTTTTGTGATAAAAAAGAAGAGCATACAGGAGATAATTTAATAGATAGAATTTTAATTCCAAAAAATGAGATTTCTTTTGAAAAAGTATATGAAGTTGTTAAAAAGTTTAAACCTGATTTTATTATTGTTGATTTCACAGGATTAAAGAGTATTCCAGACCAGTTAAGAGAAGCAGGATATAGGGTATGGGGTGGAGGAAGTTTTTGTGATGTTATTGAATATGACAGATATTATGTTGTAAATTTACTTCATACTTTTGGAGTAAATATTCCAGAAACTTATGAATTTGATAATTTAAGAGAGGCAGTTGATTTTTTAGTTGAAAGAGGGGGAAGATGGGTATATAAACCAGAAGGGAGCAAAGAAGCAAGTCATACTTATGTATCACAGTTAGAAAATTCAGAAGATTTAATTTTCTATTTGAAAAGTTTAACTCAACAAGATAAAGGAAAATTTGTATTACAAAAATATATTGAAGGGATTGAAATATCTTCTGAAATTTATTTTAATGGGAAAGATTTTTATTTTTTAAATTGGACGATGGAAGATAAAAAGTTTATGAATGATAATTTAGGTGTTAATACAGGATGTAGTCAAGATGTATTGAAATTTTTTACTCCTGACAAAAAATTATTTAAAGAAGGGTTAGGAAAGATTGTTGGGTTTTTAAGGCAGATAAATTTTATAGGACAAATAGATTTTAACTCAATTATTTCTGATGATAAATATTATTTTTTAGAGATAACTCCGCGATTTGGGTATAATTCTATTTTTACCACAATAGAACTTTTAGGATTAGATTATTATATTGAGAGTATATATCTTCTTGCTGGTGGAGAAAAAATACAAGAGAAAAGACCAAGCGAATATGGTTGTAGTGTAAGAATTTCTATACCTAATTATCCTTTTCAAGAGACCTCACTTTTTGGAACTCCTATTCTGTTTGATGAGAAAGACGAGGAGCATATTTGGTTAGGTGGTGTTTTTTATCAAGATGGTTATTATCTTACTTCTGGTGGTTATGGTTGTGTAGCATATATAACAGAAAAACATAATATATTATTAAAAGGGGTGGAAAGAGTGTATAAAATAGTGGAAAAGGTTAAGACAATAGATATTCAATATAGAACAGATTTAGGTAAAAGACAATCAAAACAGATACCAGAACTTGTTAAATCAGGGTGGATTTAACAAAGGAGGGAATTATGAAACCTGCAAGTATTTTAACAAAAGAGGTTGATATTAACACAACAACACCTGCTGTTATTGAAGATATGTATGTTCAAGGAGTAAATATCTTTTCTGCTGTTGCTTATAAAATCTCTTTTGATGGGACAAATTACATAACTCTTCCTTCTGAAACAGCAGTAAATTTTGAAAATCTTGATATAACGAATTTTAAACTTTACATAAAAGCAGTTGATACATCAGGAAAAGCAGAAGTTGTTTTATTGAAATAAGGAGGTAAGTATGGGGATTTATCCGAAAGGGAGTGGTGGAAGCGGAGGAAGTAGCACAGATGAGAAAGTAAAAGTAGATAGTTCAGATATACAAGCAGGGTATTTAGAGGATAAGTTCGTGGCAGGAGATAATATAACAATAACAGAAGAACAAACAGAAGGAAATAAGAGATTAAGAATTTCAGCAGAAGGTGGAGGTGGAAGTTCTGATGAGAAAGTAAAAGTAGATAGTTCAGATATACAAGCAGGGTATTTAGAGGATA
>DAORXQ010000055.1:9779-11628 GCA_035371905.1 bacterium
GATGAGAAAGTAAAAGTAGATAGTTCAGATATACAAGCAGGGTATTTAGAGGATAAGTTCGTGGCAGGAGATAATATAACAATAACAGAAGAACAAACAGAAGGAAATAAGAGATTAAGAATTTCAGCAGAAGGTGGAGGTGGAAGTTCTGTAAATTATAAGCAAGGACTTTCTGAAATATTTACTCTTGCAAAAACATCAAATTGTTATAGTTCAATTATTTATGTGTCTTCAAGTGTTTTACCGAGTATAAGCAAAATTAAACTCATTACATCAGAGACAGGAAGTATTACGAAAAAATTATATTCAGAATCAGGAAATGATATAGGAGAATATTTACGAGCATTTTATAAATTTGAACAAGATTATGTAGATACAAGGGGACTTCAAGGAAATTTAATACCTGTCAACTCTCCAAGTTTTGTTCAAGGACAGGTGGGATATGCTTTAAGTGTAAATGAAACAAATGGTTCTTATGCTTATTTACCTTCAAGTCAGCAAAACGATAATTACAATTTATGTATGGAAAATACAAGTTTTTCAATCGGGTGTTGGGTATATATTCCTGATTATATCGGTCATAATGCATTTATTCTTTCACGAGAAAGAACTTCACCAACAAGAGAAGGGTATGATTTATTATGGGAAAGTTATGCAAGGTATTTTCAATTGGAGTTTTATAGAAATGGAAGTCATGTTAGTGTAGGGTATTATGTAGAGACATTTGAAACTTGGTATCATCTTGTAGCAGTAGTTGACAAAGAAAATAGTAAAATAAAATTTTATGTTAATGGAACACAAGTAGATGAGATAGATAATGGTGAATATTATTCTTATTTTGGTGATGATTTTTATGTAGGAAATTCGAAATACTGGGGTGGACATAATTTTACAGGTTATATTGATGAAGCATTTGTTATAAAAAAAGCATTAACAGATGATGAAGTAGCAGACATTTATCAAAATGGTTTATCTTTCAATCTTCAATTATTAACAACTCTTGTAAATGGCGAAAATTCAGTAGATATTACAAATTCAAGTGAGAAATATATTTTAGGTTTTGAAGGAAGTAATTTTAAATTAAAAGGTTATTTAATAGAGTTTGCATAAAGTAATAAAAAGGTTAAAAAATGGGAGAAAACATAAAAAAATTCTGGTTTAACGGAGGAGCAAAGTTAGTTATTCAGTATTTAGTTCAATTGTTCATCTTTTTAGTAATGGCTTCATTTCTTTTAGGTTCAAAAAATACAGAGATAAATCTTTTAAAAGACAAAGTTAACAAGTTAGAAAATTGTAATCAAGAGATTTTACAGCGATTGAGTAATATAGAAGGGAAACTTGATATTCTTTTAAAGAAAAATGGAGGAAGAAAATGAGAGACAACTTTGAATATTTTTGGAAATTCTTAATCTTCTGGGAAAAAGAGTATGCAGGGGATATTAAAGATGGAGCAGGACTTACAATTTTTGGATTTACAGAGAAGTATTATCCTGACTTGGTGAAGAAATTAAAAGAACTTTATTTTAAAGACAAAAAGCAAGCAGAAGAATTAGCAAAAAAGAATGCAAAAACTTTGTATTGGGACGCTTTAAGTTGTGATTATTTACCTTCAAAACTTGATATTGTGATAGCAGATTGTTCTTTTAATCAAGGAATTTCAGTAGCAAAAAAAGTTTTAGAATTAACAGCACAGGATTATCTTGCTTATCTCAAAAATCAAGGTTATTCAGAAAATCATTCTTGGATAATAGCGATTTTAAAGAGAAGTGATTTTTATGACAATTTAAGGGCATATGATATGTTTGGAAGGGGATGGAATAAAAGAATTATATCTCTGTATGAGTATTTA
>DAORXQ010000056.1 GCA_035371905.1 bacterium
CCATATTCTTTTGAGATATTCCCGATGTCTCCAAATATTTGCGGATGGTTGAATTTTTCCGTTTGGCAAAAAATAGGCATCTGAAGTTTCCATATCATATGTTCTTTTAGGATATGCATTGTCAAAATATAATCCAATTCCTCTTCTTATAAATTCAGCAGCAAACCAACATCTGAAATCTATATAACTTGGTGCAAGATTATATATTCCCGTATACTCATAACCACCACCCCATTCATATTTGAATATTTTTGTCTCTGGATGATATTGTGATATACTATGAAACTCTTCCCAGTAAACACTGAAATAATCTGATTTTTTAGAAGCCATATTTAAAGAAATCTCGGCAAGATTAATGATAGATTTTTTGTCCTTCATGTCCTTAGGTAATTCACCTGAGAGATTCCTTCTCTCCCATCCCTGAATAAATTTTTTGGTATCTGTACCTTTTGCCACTCTTACTTCCTGCATTTTTGTCAAAATACTCATATCTTTATTTAATGGATAAACTTCTTTCATAATTTCTCCACATCCCCAATAAGTAGAACCCATCCATACAATTGTTTTATAACCCGGATAATACTGATTAAGTAAAATTTTTCTCCAATCCATAGGCATAGGTTTAGCAGGAGTAGCCATAAGTCCAAATACTATATGTCTTATTTCTTCAATTTTTGAGGGCTTTTGAATTAAATTTACTTTTAATTTTAATATTCCTTTTTCTCTTTCTAAAATAAGACATGGTGGCTGTTTTTCCCAGTCAATTATCCATCCTTTATCATTATCAGCAAACCAACAGATACCTCTTTCTTCACTCCCTAACCAAATATAGGGCTTAAAATTTCCGTACCAGTTTCCATCAGAAAATTGAGAACTTGTCCATATAACCCCATCTCCCTTAGGTAAATATCCTGCAGGATTTACTCTTAAAGAAGTTGTACACACATGAAACAAAGGTGTTAATTTCTCAATTAAAGGAATCTCTAAATATAGGGATTTTATTTCTTTCTGACTTGGTAATAAATCCATTTCTACCTTCATACATCCATCATATTCAGTTGTACATTTAGTTTTAATTGTTATAGGAGAATTGACAGTTTCTCCTTCATAAATTACATAACTTTCACTTATTTTTGTGAATTTACCCTTTCCTTCTAATTTCTCTCCATCTAAAATAAATACCATAGGAGAAGCAAGCAATTCTTTATAATCACTTTTCTCTTCAACTCCTTTTGCTTTTATTGAACTCCATAAACCAATGTTATCTTGGATATATTTTCGCAAAACTACTTCAACTTCTTTTCCATTAACTTTAATTGGTAAAAATGGTTTATATACCTTATCAGTGATTCCAAATTTATTCCCTTCCCATTCAAATATTTTTCTTTCAAATTTTCTTATAAACTCCTCTTTATACCCATTTAACTTTAAATTGACTGTATACTCTCCTTCTTCTATTTCACCTAACTTAATCTTTTGTTCATAAGGATTTTTTTCCCAGTTCAATTTTGAGGAATATATTATTTCTCCTTTTTTATTTGTAACTAATATTTCTCCAGAATTAATATCTTTCCACTCTTCACCTAAATAACTTGGATCAATTCTTATCTTTAAAATTCCGTAAGTTGGTAAAAAAGCTACTCTTACTGCATTTGCTGGATTTGGGCCAACCCTTACTGCCCATTTTTCCTCTGGTGCTTTTGTCCATAAACATCTATACATCATATAAATTTCATTATTATCCATTGATGAAACTTTTAAATCAAAATAATGGTCAGCATCTGCATGAAATCTGTTCTCAGGGACTTTAAACTCATATATTTCTGATGTTTTTGGTAAAATATTTAAAATTTTTTCATCAGATAATGATGGCATATTTGAAGAAAAAATTTCAATTTTTGCTTTTATTTGTTTTTCATTATTTGTTAAGTTAAGAATTTTTACTTTAAAATGTGGTTGACCTTCAAAAAATTTTTCACCAAGGTCCAGTATTTGAATGTTTACAGATTCTCTTTTTAAATAAATTCTTGTATATTCAAACCAACTTAAAAATTCTCCTCTATGTGGAAACCATGTTGCCTGTTCCCAAGGCCTTTTATAATTCCTTGAAATCAAAACACCTATTGACCTATTATAAAAATTCTCTTTAATTTCTAAATCTTCAAATGGTATTCGTATTTCACAAATCCATAATTTATTTTCTTTATCAATAGAATTGGCAACTTCCCATCTACCATTCCAACCAGTATCTGGTATTCCCCCCTTGAATTTTACATCATAAACAACACCTAAAGAATTTACAATACATTGATAAAGAGATAAAGTTCTTTGTAAATCTTTATTTTCTCTTTCATCTCTGAATGGGTCAATCCAAATTTCTATCCCATCATCAAAAATTACACTACTATCCCTATTTTCGCAATTCGTTATTAATTTCCCATCAGGTGGTAATTCACTTATAACTAAAAAATATAAATATTTTTCCGAAAAACCAAAGTAAGTTCTTCCCATTCTTGGGTCAAGTTGTCTTTTTCCTGTAATCTTCTGAAATCCTATTGTAGAGATAGCACCATTCCACTCATCTTTATCAATTTTACCATCAATTTTTGGTTCTTTCCCAAAAATAGATACTTGTGCTATATTTTTATACTCATTATTACAACTTAAAAAAATTGAAAACATGAAAAAAAGAAATAAAATTTTTCTCACTTTCTTCCTCCTTTTATTATCTCATTTTCATAATAACATTTTTTTCTTTCATAGTAATCTTTTACTTCTAAAAGGTTAATTGGTCTATCCATTATTAAAATCTCATCTATCAAAATTTCTGTTTTTCCTTGATACCCAATGGTTATTTGATTAAATATGTCTTTTTCATTCATTGGTCTTGGTGAAATTAAATCTAATACAAGTTGACTATTCTGATACATCTTTATCTCTAAACCACCGGCTGAAATGGTTATAAGAGTATTTTTTATTTCTCTATTATAGGGATTAACACTAAATTTACCTATAATTGGTTTTATGTTTCTCAAATTAAAATTAATTTGACCAAAATTTTCATTTGTAATTATCCCTGAGAACATCCCTAATGAAAATAGAACAAACGGGAAATTTTTTTCATTTTTAAATCTCCACCAAAAAGAAAAAGTTAAACCTTTATAAAATAAAATTTTATCTGATTTTAAAATAATAGTTTCATCTGGTTCCCCGGTTTTAGGAGGTAGTTTTAAAGAAGTCAAATAACATTTTCCAAAAACATTGTCTGATACTATCCTTGATAAATTTATTTTTTCTTCTATTCCCCATAAGTTAATCTTTCCTTTCGCATCTTTTTTTTCAAAATCATTAAAATAGACAATATTATTTCTAAATCTCTCTGGTAAGAATTGAAAATCATCACCAAACAAATTTGAAAATAAAAACAAATTTATCAATAATAAAATTTTTCTCATTTTTACTCCTTCCTTTTATTGTATTTCAACAACCTTAAAAACTTTAAAATCATATTTTTTGATTTTTAACTT
This sequence comes from bacterium, assembly GCA_035371905.1. NCBI lineage: Bacteria > bacterium. The sequence goes on from DAORXQ010000056.1 coordinate 3,528, forward strand.
AAATGTATTATTTTCAACAGGTATTTCTTGATTTGTTTCCATATCTATTACTTTGTATTTGTTTAATTTTAAAATCTCAGGATGGATAAAAACAGTATCTTCTGTATCTTCTTTCAAATATGAAACTACACCATATAAAGATTCTTTTCCTGGAATACAATATACTATTCCGGGTAAATCTGGATTTTTTGTATATATGGGTTGCTGTCTTTCATCCCAGTATCTATAAACAATTAAATTTTCTCCTTTTTCTGCCATATCAATAAACGGTTTCCTATATTGTTTGTACCATTGAGAAGTCCTATCAATGATGTCATGAATTATTGATACACCTATATATGCTTTTTTGTCAGTTTGTTCATCTCCTATCACCATAGGCCATGTTCCTGGAAGGTCTCCTGATGAAACCAATCTTAAATATTCTCTTGGAAATTTATTCTGCATAAATTCTTTACTATATTTCCATTCAAGGTCAAGTTGAATTGTAGCAAATGAATATAAAGGCAATATTTGAGTACTTGTCATGTGAACCATTGTAAATGGCTCTTTACCAAGTTCATTCATCATTATAAATGTTCTTTTAACAAGTTCTCTCAATCCCCAAAGTCCTGTTGATGACATAATTGTTCCATCCTCTTTTTTATATGCTGATGTTGTCATAGTATTTGTAGATGGAATGAAAAAATAATTATCCCAGTATATAACACTTGCATTTGCTAATTCTATCGCTTTTTTATACCACCAGACAGCAAAATCAATATATGATTCAGTTGGAACTATATCTTCTTCCCAGACACCATCAACACCCAATTCCCAAATTCCATATGGTCTATAATGATTATTATATTCCTTCAAAGCCCACTCATCCATAAATGTCTGGAATTCTTCAGCAGCTGGAAAGGTTGCTCTGTTATAATAAAAAATTGTATTTTTTATATTTCGCTGAATATTTAGTTTTACTTCCATACTATTCCCTAAAAATCTATCAATACCCTGTTCTTTACCAAGTGATTCACTATATTTCTTCAATTTTTCTTTAAAAATTTTCATTTCTTCCTCTGTAATTTTTTCTCTTCTATTCGCCTTTCCTAATATTTCAAATATATATGTATCTTTTCCTAATGGATAAACACTTCCACAACAAGGATAACCGAACCAAACAGAATCAGTTGCCACTAAACCAAAATTTTCTTTCACCCATCTATATCTCCAACCTTTTAATTTCGGTTTTACAGGCGCAGCAAGTATTCCAAATGTTATTGTCTGTGGTTTTGTTATAATTATTGGTTTGTTAATAAGATTTATCTGGATTTTTAATACATCTTTTTCTCTTACAATCTGTAAATTGGGTTTCTTTTCATCCCTTGACCAACCTTTATCATTTTCACAAAACCAACTAATTCCTCTATGTTCATTACCCACATATATATAAGTACAAAAATTAGAAGGGAAGACACGATTAAATTGTGTAGGAGGTAATTTATTAGAATCCCATATCAATCCCTCACCAGGAGGAACATAAGTAGTCAAAATTGGGTCTCTTATATCTGTACTCATTGCATGCATTAAAGTTGCAACATCATTTTTTATTGGTATTTCAAGAGTTAATTCATCTACTCTTACATCACATGGATTTATAGTTAGATCCACTTTCAACATTCCATCATAATCAAGAAAAGAAATAGAGTTTATCTCTAATTTGCCAATTTTGAAGTTACTTTCCATTATTATTCTATCTTCTGAAATTTCTTTGTATATAAGTTGGCTTTTTTCAATATTTTCTTCTTTTCCATCTATTTTTCCTTTATATTTTATCTCTCCAGCAAGTATTTCTTTTTTATTAATACCCTGTTGATCTTCTGTTATTATTGAAGATAAAAGACCAATATTATTTACTGCATATTCTTTTAAAACTGTGTATAACTTATTGCCTTCTTTTTTTATTGGAATAAAAGGTGGGTAAACCTTTCTTGATTTTCCTAAATTATTATGTTCCCACTCAAAACTTTTCCTTTCAAAATATTTTATCACTTCTCCTTCTGGAATATTTTTTCCAATTATTTGCATAGTAATTTTATATCTTCCCATAAGATGTGGTAAATCAAAAATTTTCTCACATAAACCATTTTTAAATTCTTCTATACCTAAATAAAAACTTATTTCCTCTCTTTGTGTTTCAATATTTATTATTTTGTATCTAACTTTTTCTACTTTTCCATCTTTTTCAAGTATATTTGCAATAGATGTAAAGATTTTTATTTTATTTAGATAAGGATAATAACTAATAATAAAATCTGCTCCTGGAATTTCTTTTTTATAATTTATCCATTTTTCATCTCTTTCCTTCCAGTTCAAAATATTAAAATTTTTCCAATAAATTGGTCCCCTACTAAAAAAAACTTCATTATTTTCAATATTTTGAATTGATGTTTCAAGAACAAATCTATATTCTTTTGAATCTTCTTTATCTACTATAACTTCTTTTTTTTCACCAGGTAAAAGAATAATTTCTTCTTTTTTTGAAAACCCTTCTACATTTCCAAATCTTTTTATTGAAATATTTACATTCGCTTTTATCTCCTTTTTTAAAGGATTATATAATTCACAAACATAATAAATATTTCCCAAAAAAGGGTCTTTGAGATGTTTTTCTTTAACTATAATTCCTTTATCATTTGAAAATTTGAAAACATTATCATTTTTAGAAATAAAATTATTAAATTCACTACCAATACTTGTAAAAGTCCACGGCTGTTTGAAATTTCTAACTATATTTATTTTCCAATTTCCATCTGTTATTTTTCTATTTTTTTCAATGTTTTTTATTGGTATTTCAATTTCACAATGCCACATTTTATTATGAATACCGTTTTTAATTCTACACCCTCCTGCCCATTCCAATACTTTACTCTCATCTTTAACTTTTTGAAAAATTGAATAATAAACATATCCAATTGAATTGCAAATCATTTTATATATAGTTTTTATCTCATTTTCAGGATAAGGGTCAATCCAAACTTCAATATTATCATCATAAATTATTTCTTCGCTATTTTGCTTTACTTCAGAAATTAAATTAAAATTCTGAGGCATTTCAGAAATAATTGAAATATAAATTTTTTCATCAGTTGCACCTATAAAACCAATACATTTTCTTAGGTCTAATTTATTTCCACTGTCTATAAACCCATCAAATCTGATACTCTCTTCCCACTCGTCTTCATTAATATATCCATCTATCTTTGGTATTTTTTTCATTAAAGGAACTATATAAGTGTTCCCTCCTTGTACTAATACTGATAATATCAAACTACAAAAAATTATTTCTTTTATTCTCATCATATACTTTTCCTCCTTTTACTTTATGGCACAGTTATTATTATCCAACCATAATTTTTAACTGAAATTGCCTCTGCATGTCCATCAACAAAAAACGCATTCATAAAAGTAAAATTATTATGTTTGAATCTTGTAGGATTTAATCCTCCAAAGTGAAGACAAGTAGCACTTCTATTTGGACTTACCATAGATTCTCCAATTAATAATGTTTGAGAAGGTTTTTTAATTTTTGAAATTTTTATAGATTGTGTATACGGGGAAGGACCTCTTCCCATAATACTCATATTACATCCATAACTTCCATACTGACTTCCTATCCAATAAAGATTATCTTTGGAAGTGCCATATTTATATCTATTTACTTTAAGGTCAGTTGGACAGACCCACAAACAAGGCATTTTTGGATTTCTTCCAGCAGTTGCCTGAAAAGTAAGTTTATAATATTCGTTTTTTGGGAAATATCCAAGCCATGTTACACCTTTATACCAAAAACTTTGTTCTGGTTTCCCATCTGAAAGTGGAGGAAAATATTCATCATGGTCTTGAGTATACATTAAATATCCCATTCCTATCTGTTTCATATTATTCATACAAGTTATCTGTCTTGCTCTTTCTCTTACATTATTTAAGGTGGGTAAAAGCATTGCTGCAAGAATACTTATTATTGCTACCACAACAAGCAATTCTATCAATGTGAAGCCCTTTCTTTTTCTACTATGTGAAATTGTTGATAAAAATTTGTACATTTTATTCACCTCCTTCCTATTCTTTTTATTAATTTTATTTTCTCTTTTCATATTTTCACCTCCTTTCAGTACTTTTTCTTTTTATCAATTTCACATCTACTATTGTTTTTTTAGGTATCTCTTCTCCATTTATCATTTTCTTCATTAGTTTAATTGCTTTTTTCACAACTTCTTTTATATTTGTATCTATGCTTGTTAATTCTACCTCACTATATAAACAAACCTCTGAATTATCACATCCAATTATTGCAATATCTTCTGGAACTTTTATTCCTTTCTTTTTTGCCTCTTTTATAAGGATTACACCAAGTAAATCATTATAAGCGAATACACCATCAGGAATTTGACTTTGATTAAAAAATTCTTCTGCAAGCAAAATTCCATCTTCATAATAACCAACAAATTTATCTTTTACAAAAATAATCGGCTCATTCCCTCTTTCTTTTAAATAATTCACAAATCCATTATATCTTCCTGAACCCTTTTCTCCACCAAAAATAGCAATCTTTCTACATCCAATCTCAAGTAAATGTTCTGCTGCTAATCTTCCTGCTTTCTCTTCATTAAAATGTATTGTTGGAACTCCTTCAATATAAGGTCCATAAGAAAGTATCTTTAAATTGTATGGCTTTTTTGTATATTTTTTGTATAACTCAACACTTTTGTCTGTATGAGCAACTGTTATTATTCCATCAACCCTTCCATCTCTACATATATCAAGATAATGTTTTTCAAGTTTCCAATCACCATTTGTTATATAAGGAGTTATTTCCAAACCATCTTTCTGTGCCTCTATTTGTAATAATTCAACAAGAGAAGAAAAAAATGAAGTTAATTTGTGAAATATTATTCCTATGGTATCAGACCTTCCTGTAAATAATTCTTTTGCACTTTTTGGTGGGACATATCCTATTTCTTCTGCAATTTTTAATATTTTTTCTTTTGTCTTTTTACTTACAAATATTCCTTTATTTTCCCTTCCTTTTAAAACAGTATATACAACTACTTTTGACACACCTGCTAATCTTGCAATATCTTTTAAACTTGGCCTTTCCTTCATTTTATTATCCTTTATTATCCTATGATATATTATACTATATAATTAAAATTTTGTCAAGAGGAATTTGAACTTTTTGAAATGGCTTATTTATATTTACTTAAATCAAATTCAAAAGAACAACTTTTTTCCTTCTCATTCTCATAAGGTTTGAAAACTGCAACAAGTTTAATTTTTGCATCTTTAGGTATTTCTTTATTTGAAAACTTAACTTCACCCTCTGAAATATGATAATAATCCCTTGTAAATTGAGAATAAGGACTCATATAATATGATAATGGCTGGATTTTTTTACCATCATATTCTAAATAAAATTTTACAGTTCTTCCAAATGTTGCATAATTACCAAACAGAGAAACTCTGAAATAAAGTTTATCAGAAATATCCTTTAAAGCCATATTTATAATATTCATTTCAACTTTTTGATGTTTTTCTGTAGCATTTTTTGAAAGCAGGGCAACTCTTAAAAAGGGAGTAATCAATGTAGCTCTGCCTTTGCCGTACTCATATTCATACCCTACTGTCCATTTTTCTGTAAATTCTGTAAAAGTTAAAGAGACATTTTCTTTACCATAATTTATTGCTTCTTCTATTTGTTCAGAACTCAAAACTTCTTCCAGATTTATTTTATTTCTACTACATCCAGATATTAAAACACAAAGGCAAATTAAGAAGATAACTTTTCTCATCTTTTTACCCTTTTAGTAATTTATTTTAACGCTCTTCTTTATTAAGGTCAACTTTTATGATAATATAATAAAAAAGGAGAAAAATGGAAAAGGTATTGATTTTTGACACAACTTTAAGGGATGGTGAGCAATCACCGGGAGCAAGTTTAACAAGCGATGAAAAACTTAAAATTGCTTTACAACTTGAAAAACTCGGTGTTGATATTATTGAAGGAGGATTCCCTATTTCAAGTCCTGATGATGCAAAAGCAGTAAGAATTATTGGAGAAAATGTTAAAAAGTCTATTGTATGTGCTCTTGCAAGGTGTAGAGATGAAGATATTGATATTGCTTTAAAATCACTTGAAAAGGCAAGAAAACCAAGATTACATCTTTTTCTTGCAACGAGTGAAATACACAGAAAATATAAATTAAAAAAAGCAAAAGAGGAGATAATAAGAATAGCAAAAGAAAAGGTAAAATATGCAAAAAAATTTATTGATGATATTGAATTTTCTCCAGAAGATGCTTCAAGAACAGAACCAGATTTCCTTCTTGATGTCTGTAAAGCAGTTATAGAAGAAGGTGCAAAAACATTAAATATTCCAGACACAGTTGGTTATGCAATACCTGAAGAATTCGGGAAACTTATAAAATTTTTAAAAGAAAATTTACCCGAAGATATTATTATAAGTGTTCACTGTCATAATGATTTAGGACTTGCTGTAAGTAATTCTCTGTCAGCAATTTTAAATGGAGCAAGACAGGTTGAATGTACAATAAATGGAATTGGTGAAAGAGCAGGAAATGCATCTTTAGAAGAAATTGTTATGAATCTTGTTGTCAGAAAAAATTATTATAAAGTTGAAACAAATATAAAGACACAGGAAATTTACAAAACAAGTCGTCTCGTCTCAACTTTAACTGGTATTCCAGTTCAACCAAACAAGGCAATTGTTGGTAAAAATGCTTTCAGACATGAGGCAGGAATCCATCAGGATGGAATATTGAAACACAGATTGACCTACGAAATAATGGACCCGAAGATGATAGGGATACCTGAAAGCGAACTTGTTCTTGGAAAACATTCTGGAAGACATGCTTTAAGAGAAAGGTTGAAAACATTGGGATTTGAATTTAGTGATGAAAAATTTGAAGTAATATTTGAGAAATTTAAAAAACTTGCTGAAAAGAAAAAAGATATTCATGATATAGATTTAATTGCTATAGCAGAAGAAGAGTTTGTTTCTATTAAATCCATTTATTCACTTGAATACTTCCATATAATTTCAGGTTCATCCACAATTCCTTCGGCAACTGTGAGATTAAAAAAAGAAGGGAAAATAATAGAAGATGCTTCAAGAGGAGATGGACCAGTTGATGCACTTTATAAAGCAATAGACAGAATTACAAAACTCTCACCTATCTTAAAAGAATATAAAATTAATGCGATAACAGGGGGTAAGGATGCTCAAGGAGAAGTAAATGTGACACTTGAAATTAATGGAATTACTGTTTATGGAAAAGGTGTAAGTACAGATATAATTGAAGCAAGTGGAAAAGCATATTTAAATGCAATAAATTTTTATCTTGTAAGAAAAGAGACAGGAAAAAAGATAATCAAAGGAGCATAAAATGACAATATCCCAGAAAATTCTTGCAAAACATTGTGGAAGAGAAGAAGTTTTTCCTTCTGAATATGTGGAATGCAGTGTTGATTTAATTCTTGCCAATGACATAACAGGACCTCTTGCTATTGAAGAATTTGAAAAAGTTGGTGCTGAAAATGTTTTTGAACCTTCAAAGATAGTTCTTGTACCAGACCATTTTACACCATGTAAGGATATTAAAAGTGCTGAACTTGTAAAAAAAATAAGAGACTTTTCAAAAAAATATGGCGTTAAATTTTACGAAATTGGGAGTGTTGGGATTGAACACGCACTTTTACCGGAAGAAGGACTGACTTTACCAGGACAGTTAATTATTGGTGCGGATAGCCATACCTGTACATATGGAGCAGTTGGAGCATTTTCTACAGGAGTTGGAAGTACTGATGTTGCTTATGCAATAATAACAGGAAAATTGTGGTTTAAAGTACCAGAAACTATAAAATTTTATTATTATGGGAAACTGAATGATTATGTTGGTGGAAAAGATTTAATTATTTACACAATCGGTTTAATTGGTGTTGATGGAGCAAATTATAAAAGTATGGAATTTACAGGTCCTGTTATTGAAAATTTACCAATTGATGATAGATTTACAATGTGTAATATGGCTAT
>DAORXQ010000057.1 GCA_035371905.1 bacterium
AGGATAAGTTCTATCACCGATAAAAAGAATTATGTTTCCAGTATCTTTTAAATAAGAGTTAAAAGATTTTATCACTTCTTTTTTAATTCTGCCTATGTCGTTTAAAATTATTAATTGATATTCTGGTAAATAAATTTTTTCAATGTCATTCATTTTAACTACATTAAAATTAAGTTCCAAAAATGATTTTAACGCTTCAAGGCCGTTTATTATGAATTTTAATGCCTTTTCATCTTCGGAAATTAAAAGAAGTTTTTTTTCCTTTTTTGTTTTTGTGAAAAAATAAATATTATCCGCTAAAATTGCATCTTCTGTATTTATTTCAAATATAATGTTTTCTGATTCAGAATTAAATTCAATTTCATATTTTTTATTTTCTTCAGGATTAATACTCAATTTCTCTTCTTTTATTTTTTTTGTAATATTATCCTTTACAGATAAATAAAAATCCTTTTTTGAATTTCCCCAGTTTTTAATATCAACTGTAAAACAATTTTTTTTATTTGAAGAATGGACATCTTTTATTGATAAATTTTCTGTATTTTCAGATGAAACATCAAAAATAAAAATATGTTCTTCTTTAAAGTTTAAATCCAGATCTTGGAATGATTTTTTCTGTAGGTCAGAAAAAATAAATATAAATTTTTCACCTTCTTTATTCCTTAATATTTCTTCACTTTTCATAAGTGCCCATCTAAAATTTCCTGAAAAATAATATAAATTTTCTTTATCTATAATATCTTTTATTTTAGAAAGGTCATTTTGGAAATTGTAAAATTTACCATTTAAGTAAATCAGAGAAATTTCTGTTTTTTTATCAAAGTTATTTAAAATTTTGTAGATAATTTTTTTGGTTTTTTCGATACCATAACCACTGTTTGCAAGCATACTCATAGAGTTATCAATTACAAAGACCACATATTTTTTTTCTTTTTTAAAAATTGGAGAATTACTCAACGGTTCTGATAAAACAAAAAGAATAGAAAAAATTAAAATAGTTCTGAATAAAATTATAAAAAATTCCTGTATTTTCTCAATTTTGAGTGTTTGTTTTTTGGTTAATTTTAAAATTTTTATATAACTAAAAGGAATTAGTTTTCTACTTCTTTTTCCAAAAAAATGTATTAATACAGGTAAACTTATTCCCAAAAGTGACCATAGAAAAACAGGATTTAAAAAATTTATCATTTTTTTCTCATTCTTAATTTCAAGTATTCGTAAAGAAAACTATCAAAAGGTTTGGTTGTTATTGCTGTTTTATAATCAATTTTCATTTCTGTAAATCTTTTTTTATAAAAGTTTATAAGTTTTTCAATATTTTCTTTATATTTCTTTTTTATAAATTCATTATCAACTGAAATTTTTTCTTCTGTTTCAATATCAAAAAATTCCAAAATTCCTTCTCCTTTCAAAGAAATTTCTCCGTGGTCAAGTATTTGAAAGACAATTACTTCATGATGGTGATGAGTAAAATATGCAATTCCTTTTATTACATCTTGGGGATTATCAAAAAGGTCAGAAATTAAAATGATTATACTTCTTTTTTTTATACTTGAGGATATTTTTTTCATAACAGAAAGGATTGATGTCTGACCTTCCGGTTTTATCTTTTCAAGAATCTCAATAATATTATGAAAATGAGAAAAGGAAGAAGATGCTTTTAAAAAATTTTTTATTTCGTTATTGAAATTAACAAATCCAACAGCATCTTTTTGATTTAATATAAGATAAGAAAGACAAGCAGATAAATATACTCCATATTGAATTTTACTAATTTCACCAGTTTTATATGCCATTGAATTACTTGTATCAAGTAATATAAAACATCTTACATTTGTTTCTTCTTTATATGTTTTTAAAAATAATTTATCTGTTCTACCAAAAACTTTCCAGTCAATATATCGTATATCATCTCCAGGTGCATATTCTCTGTGTTCAAAAAATTCAACACTGAATCCTTTATAGATACTTTTATGAAGTCCTGAAAGAAATCCTTCAACACTCTTTTTAGCTACCAAATTTAAACTGGAAAATTTAATAAGAACTTTTGGATCAAGATATCCTGCAACTTTCATTGTAATAGTTAAGAGATTTTTTAAACTTTAACTTCTTCAAGCAATTTATCTATAATATATTCAGTATCTATACCATCAGCATCTGCATTAAAGTTTAGAAAAATTCTGTGTCTTAAAACATCTTTGACAACTTTTTTTATATCTGATATTGATATATTGACATCTCCCCTTAGTGCAGTTACTGCTTTTGAGGCAATGACGATAAATTGAACACCTCTTGGTCCTGCTCCCCAACTTACGTAATCCTGAATGAATTTTGAGTTATGATTGATACCTGGTCTTGTACTTCTAACAAGTTTTACTACATAGTCAATAATAAAATCAGAAATTGGTATTTTTTTTATTAAGTTTTGAAATTCAATTATCCTTTCTCTACTCAATATTTTTTTTAATTTTGGAGTAATTCCCATAGTGGTTATTTCTGCAATTTTTTTTTCTTCATTTTCTTCAGGATAATCAATTTTTATGCTTAACATAAATCTATCCAGTTGGGCTTCTGGTAAAGGATAAGTTCCCTCCAGTTCAATCGGATTCTGTGTTGCAAAGACAATAAAAGGCATTTCTAAAAGATGAATTTTCCCTCCAACAGTAACCTGATATTCCTGCATTGATTCAAGAAGTGCTGCCTGTGTTTTGGGTGGAGCTCTATTTATTTCATCTGCAAGTACTATATTTGCGAAAATTGGTCCCTGAATAAATTTAATTATTCTTTCTTTTGTAATTCTGTCTTCCTGAATTATTTCTGTTCCTGTAATATCAGATGGCATTAAATCGGGTGTAAATTGTATTCTTTTGAATGTTAAGTCAAGTATTTCTGCAAGTGTTTTTATCATAAGAGTTTTTGCAAGTCCGGGAACGCCAATTAATAGACAGTGTCCTCCTGTAAATAAAGAAATTAGCAATTTTTCAATTACATTATCCTGTCCTATAATAACTTTGTGGATTTCTTCATATATTTCTTTTTTTATTTCTTTTAACTCTTCAAGTTTTTCAAGTAAATTTTCACCCATTTTTTAGTGAGTTAATAAATAAACTAGAATATTCGTTCCTATTTCTTTTGATTCTTTAATATTTAAAGAAAAAACAAAAGGTTTCGGTATATTTTCCCATCCACTTCCAATATCATATTTAGAAAAAACAATTATTGGTTGTTCTTTTAAATAATATATTTCAATTGGGTCTTCAAATCTATAGGTAGAAAAGATTGTATTTATAACAAAAGGGAATTGAAAAATTTTATCATTTTCTTTTGGAATTACTTTTTTTGCTTCTGGAAGTATTTTATTTATTATTTTTTGAAATGCAATTGTAAAGTCCTCACTTCCACAGCAACTATTACCTATCAGACAACCTCCTTTCAAAAGAAAATCTCTTAATTTTTTCAATTCTATTTCATCAAAATTCGGGTCATAATGGCCTGTAATGTAAAGGACAGGTACATCTTTTAAAGTATCTTTTTTCAAATCAACAGAAATTGGTTCTAAATAAACAAATGTCTCTGTCTTTTCTGAAAAATTTTTAAGGAATTTTCCAATTGAATTTGGGGAAGGATTCCAATCACCAGAATGTTTAACCTGTCCTATATAAATCTTCCCTGCTTTACTTTTTTCTTTTTCCGTATATACTGGTAACTGGCTATAAAATTTTCCATATTCAATCCAGTTCAGAGAATATAAAAACATATTTGTTCCTATTTTAATTGCATCTTCCGGTAAATATCTTACTCCCCATGGATGAGTATGCATTGCCCATCCACATCCAAGGTCATAAGGGGACAAAATTACAGCAGCTCTACATCCAATATTCAATGTTCTTAAATTAAGATTTATTTCTTTTTCTTTACCTTCCTCTAAAATTTTTACATTTTTAATATTATGAAAACAGTTTATAATAGGGTGATTTGAATAAAGTGGGTAAAAATTTCTATCAGGGAATATTTTTTCAATTATATTTATAAATTCTTTTGTAAATTCAGGACTTCCTGAAGAAGCATTTGCCCAGATGAAACCACCTTTTAATAAAAATTCTTTGATTTTTGTGAAATTTTTTTCTTCAAGTGAAAATGGTTCAACACTTGTTATGTAAAGAATGGGTATTTCTTCCGGGTCAAAGGAAAAATTATTTAAAGAAATTTTTACTGCTCTATAATTTATTTTTGTAGATTGTCCAATTATTTTAAGAAGATTTTCAATGTCATTTTCTGCTCTTGTCCATTTATCATCGGAACCACAAATAACTTTTCCTATTATTACAGGTGGGGATGGAGGATTTTTCTTTTCGCTTCTTCTTAAAGGTGTTACAGGTAAAGGTAAAGGTGGAAATCCTTCTCCTGCTTTTCTTCTTTGAGGTTGTTGTGTGGGTGGGGCTTTACCACATTCCCAACTTTCAATATTTAAACACAAAATTATAAAGATTAATAGAATAAAACTGTATATTTTTTTCATTTTTCGTCTAAATAAATCTACTCTAAAAGTTATTATATCAAAAATAATTTTGAAAAGTCAAAATTTTATAATAAAATAAATACCATTATGGAAGAAAAAGTCATTAAAGAAAACCTTAAAAAAATAAAAATTGCGGGGTTTCTTTTAATTTTATATCCTTTGCTTCTTATATTTGTAGGTAAAATTTTAATCTTAAAAGGTTTTACACATATTGTATTGAATTATGAAAATGAAAAAATTAAGGTTGTTCAAAATATCCTTTATTTTTTAGGACTTGGAATTTTCTTTTTCTGTGGAGGTTTTTCTGATTTTATATCAAAAAAATTATTCTCCAATAAAAAAGATATTTCTGAAAAAAAACAAGCATACTTTTTCTATACAGTTTTAATGTTCCTTTTCTTAAATATCATTTCTACCTGTGGATTTATTGGATTTTTGATATGTGGGAATTTTGCATGGCTTGTAACTTTTTCTCTAATTAATTTTTTATCTCTATTTTCATATTTTCCTACTCAGAGAAGATATATAAAAAAACTGGAAATGTTTACAGATTAAAAAGAGCGGGATACGGGATTTGAACCCGCGACCACGAGCTTGGGAAGCTCGCACTCTACCGCTGAGTTAATCCCGCTTATATATAAATTTACCCTATTTTTAAGAAAAGTCAACTGGAAAATTTGACTTTTTGAAAATTTTAATATATTTTTTAAAAAAAGAGTATATCAAATGGATGAAATAGTTAAACTTAAAAATATTCTTACTTTCAAGGATTTAGAGATAAAAAATTTAAAGGAAGAGATTGAAAAACTTAAAACTATTATTTCTTTTTTCCCTGGGATTATTGTCATTCTGGATAAATATGGAAATATTGAGTTTATAAATAAAGAGGGAGTAAAGGTCTTACATTATTCTTCAGAAGATGAACTGGTAGGGGAAAACTGGTTTGATAAATGTATTCCAGAGGATAACAGAGAAAATTTAAGATTTATATTCAGAAAAATTATAGAGGGGTACATTGATGAATTTAAATATTACGAAAATCCTGTTTTAACAAAAATAAGAACTTTAAAATTGATTGGATGGAGAAATTCATATATAAAAGATGAAAAAGGAGATATAATTAAAACAATAAGTTATGGAATAGAAGTTTTGAGAGAAACACTTGAAAAGCAGAAAATCAATGATTACACAAAAATTTTTGATATTTTACCCGAGGCAATTCATATAATAGATAGAGAATTTAAAATTCTTTATTTTAATGAGGTTTTTAAAAAATGGAACAAAATTCTCGGTTTTTCTGTTGATGTTATAGGAAAAAAACTTTTTAGTGTTTTTCCTTTTCTTTCAGATAAAGTTAGAGAAGAATATGAGAAGGTTTTTGAAAATGGAGATATTTTGATAACAAAGGAAAAAAATATTATTAAAGGAAAGGAATTTATTACAGAAACAAGAAAAATACCAATTTTTGAGAAAGAAAAAGTAATAAGAGTTATAACATTTATAAGAGAAATAACGGATTTTTTTAAGAATTATGAAGAAAATATTTTATGAATTTTTTTTATTTCTTCTCTGATTTTTATCTTTTGAGGGCATTTTTCTTCACATTGTCCACATTCAATACATGCATCTCCTTTTTTTCTTTCATCTTTTTCTTTATTTCCTATTTGTGTATAAGCATTTTTGTATCTTTCTGAACCAAGCAGAATATACTGGTTGAAAAGAAAGAAAATATTAGGAATTGGGATATTTTGAGGACAGGGTAAACAATATTTACATGCTGTACATGGTATTTCTCCAGTTTTCCTTCTTTCTTTTATTATTTTTTCTATCAATTTTATTTCTGTTTCATTTAAAAATTCTCCAGAACTTGCTATTTTTGCATTTTCCTCTACCATTTCAAAGCTGTTCATACCAGATAAAGCAACTGAAACATTTCTATTTGTAAAAACGAATTTCAATGCTATTTCAACAGGCGTTTTATATTTTTCTTTAAAAACATTCATTAAATAAGGAAAATCAGAAAGTCGTCCACCTCCAACTGGTCCCATAACAGCAACTCCTACTCCCTTTTTTACAACATAATCAATGCTTTCTTCATTACTTCTATCAAGTAGGTTATACTGACAGAGAACAGTTTCAAAAATTTCTGCTTCATCAACAATTTTTTTCATAAATTCAGGTTTATCATGAAAAGAAAAAGAAATATGTTTTATAAGTTTTTCTTCCTTTGCCTTGATTGCTTCTTCAATCAGATTGAGTTTTAAAACCTTATCCTGAAAACTCTGCCAACTAAGAGAATGAAAATGATAAAAATCAATATAATCAACATCAAGTTTTTTTAACTGTTCTTCAAGAATCCTTCTGTAATCTTCTGTTTTTTCTATATTCCAGATAGGGGATTTTGTTGATAAATATACTTTTTTTCTCCATCCTTTTAATGCTTTACCCACAACTATTTCACTTTGATGATTACAATATCCATAAGCAGTATCAATATAATTTACTCCAAGTTCAAAACTCCTCTGTATTATTTTAATGGATAAATCTTCATCCACTACATTGGTACCATTTATTTCTTTCATTGGAAGCCGCATTGCTCCAAATCCAAGTATAGAAACTTTAATCCCAGTTTTCCCAAATTCTCTGTAAATCATTTTTACCTCCCAAAATTTAATTTAAATATTCTATAAGATTTTAGATGATAAAAAATTTATTTATTTTTATAGAACTTTTCAATTAATGAAACAGCCTCTTCTGGTTCATCCACAATTTTAAAAATTTTTAAATCATTTTTATCTATGTATCCTCTTTTTAAAGGAACTTCTGTAAGCCAGTTTAAGAAACCTTTCCAGAAATATTTATCCATAAGAATGACAGGGAATTTATGGATTCTTCCTGTTTGTATAAGAGTTATTGCTTCTGTAAATTCATCAAGAGTACCAAAGCCACCGGGAAAAATAATAAAACCTTTAGTGTATTTAACAAACATAACTTTTCTCGTGAAAAAATATCTGAAATATATTAAAGTTTTTATATAAGGATTTGGTTTTTGTTCCTTTGGTAGTTCAATATTAAGACCTATAGATTCCCCTCCACCTAATATTGCTCCTTTGTTTCCCGCTTCCATAATTCCAGGTCCGCCACCGGTTATTATAGTATAGCCCTTTTCAGCAAGTAATTTTGCTGTTTTTACCGCATTTTTATACCATTTATCATTTTCTTTTATTCTCGCTGAACCCCATATTGTTATTGCTTTTTCAACTTTTTCAAGAGTTTCAAACCCATCCACAAATTCCGCCATAATTCTAAAAATTCTCCATGCTTCTTCTTCATACTTATTCTTTTTCATTTCTTATTTCCTCCACTATTAAAGTCAATCCTTTTATATCAATAACTCTTACTTTTCTTCCTTTTGGTATAACTTCTTTAATACTTTTTCCTTTCCAGTATTCTCCATGAACGAAAACCATTCCTTCAGGATTTAAATCTGTTATAGTTTTTCCCTCCTCGCCAATTAAACCTTCTTTACCTGTTATTACTTTTTTTCTTTTTGTTTTCCATGCAAACCAGATAATAAACCATATGAAGACTCCTGTTAAAAAACTTGCTATAAGAATGTTTGTATTATGGATTTTGATTTCAGATGTTTTTTTAAACAACATAATAGAGCCGAGGATGAAAGTAATAATTCCCGAAGTAATAAAAATTCCAAAAGTTGGTGTTATTGCCTCAATTGCAAAAAAAATGAAACTTAAAATAATTAAAATAAGTCCTGCTAAATTTATTGGTAATGTATGGAGTCCAAAAAATGCAAGTATTAAAGCAATTGTTCCAACAATTCCAGGTATTCCAAAACCAGGATGGGAAAATTCAAGTATTATTCCCCATATTCCTATAATAAGTAAAAGATATGCAATATTTGGATCTGATATAAACTGTAAAATTTTATCTTTAAGTTCTGGTTTTGCTTCTTTAAGTTGAACATTTTTTGTTTTTAAAATAATTTGTTTTTCTTTTATTTTTAGAGTTTTTCCATCTATTTTTTCTAATAGTTCATTTATATCTTTTGCTATCAAATCAATAACTTTTTCTTTTAATGCTTCTTCTTCTGTGGATGAAATGCTTTCTCTTACTGCTCTTTCCGCCCATTTCTCGTTTCTTTTTCTATGTCTAGCTATTGTTTTTATAAAACTAACAGTATCATTTACAATTTTTTCTTCTATTTTGCTATCTTTTTCTCCACCTGTAAGTGTTACTGGATGTGCTGCACCAATATTTGTTGCTGGTGCCATTGCAAGAATATGACATGAAAGAGCAATAAAAGTTCCAGCAGAAGCACATTGAGAACCGCTTGGATATACAAATCCAATAACAGGTACATCTGATGATAGTATCTCTTGAACTATTTTCCTTGTAGAAGAAAGAAGTCCTCCTGGTGTATCAATCGTTATTAAAACAAAATTTGACTTATTCTTTTCAGCAAGTGATATAACATTTTTTACCTGGTAGTAAGTTACAGGACCTATTGCACCTTCAATTTTGAGAAAATATCCATTGCTTTCTGGAAATAAATTTTTTAAAAAAAGTAAAAACAAAAAATAAATTATTATTTTTTTCATTTTACAAGTATATCGGGTCTCAAAAGTTCATCCTTTTCTATTTCAACTTTTATTGATGGCCAGTTTGTATCTTCTGTTATTATAAGAGGTTTTGTTCTAGTAGTGATTATTGTATCTTCTGATTTTGTTCCAGTAATTGATGGATTCCATGCAAATGCCTGATTTTCTGTTATAATTTCATTTCTTTTTTCTGTTGCTCTAAAGTATCTTGTCATATAACCAGTTGGTCCTCCCTGATGATGTTTTTGCCACTCATCAGAATACCCTGTTTTTTCATACATTTTTATTCCTTCATTAAATACATCTCCAATGATTTTACCTTTTTTTGTTGAATTTATAAAGGTAGCATCTATTTTACATACTGCCTGATGTTTTTTCTTTAATTCGTCAGATATTTTTCCAAAATGAACAATACGAGTTAAAGAAACGATTAACCCATTTCTCCTACCACAGAGAACAACCATAACATATCTTTCTATTTTTTTATTTGTAGGAACAGGATGTCTGTATCTTTCAATTCTTTCGTCAGAAGCAACAAGAAGTACAACAGGAACAATGTTTTTACTCCATAACTTTTCACTTAATTTTCCTGCAATTTCTATTTCTTTATCCCCAGGTTTTATTTCTTTGCATACTTCTGTCATAATTTTTGTTGCCTCTTTTCCAAGTTCTTTATATCTTTCTATTTCTTTTGATAAAAGAGGATAATGTAAACTTTCTATTTTTACAGGAATAAAATTTGAAACTGGAATATCAGAACCTATTTTACCGTCGGTTATTTTTTTAATCCTTTCTTCAAAGTTTTCTTCATACCATTTTTCCACCACAGGTTCAAAATTAAAGTTTTTCAATTCTTCTTCAGAAATTCTTGGATATTCAATATTATTTGTCAGATAATAAACTTTATTCTCTGTTACCAATAGTTTACAAACACCTGTTTCTGTATGAAGCCCAACATAATTTATTTTTCCACCTGTGAACCATGCAAAATTACTAACTTTATTCAATAAAACTCCATCTAATTTTTTTTCTGCCATCAATTTTTTCACTCTTTCCCATTTTATTTCAATTTCTTTTTCCATAATAATTAAATTATCAACCAATTTTTATTTTTTTTCAAGTTAATTTAAAATAAATATTAGAAGAATAGAAAGGAGTAATCTGTGACAGGAAAAGAAAGAATTTTAAATACTTTTAATCATAAAGAAAGTGATTATGTTCCTGTATCAGACCAGTTAATTGTTTCAAAAGTCGCTTCCGAAATACTTGGGAGATATGCTTATACAGGAGGGGGAGAATTTGAAAAAGATAAAATTGAACTTTTATATAAAGAAGAAAGAGATTTTTTGGTTGAAAGATATGTTGAGGATACTATTGAGATTCATGAGAAACTTGGATTAGATTTTATCAGAGTTAGCACAGTTCCTTCAAAAAATTATACAAAAGATGACCTGCCAAAGAAAATAGATGATGATACTTATTTATTTGAAAATAAAGAAACAAAAAACTGGTCAATTTATAGATTTTCTCCTTCCTCAGGACAGTTTTTCTGTATTTATTCTTCTATGGAAGAAGAAGGATTTTCAGCAATGGAAAGGGAGATTCAATATATAGAAAAAAAGTTAATGGATGAGATTAAATTTGATGATAAAAGTATTTTTGAAGGATGGGATAAAATTGTAAATAAAGCAGGAAAAGGGATTGCTATTGCATTTTCTGCAGGTATTGCTATTCCGATGAGAAAAATTTATCTTGAATCTATTATTTTAAAACCGGAATGGATTGAAATCTTTCTTGAATATCAAACAAAATATACAATTGAATTTATTAAAGAAGGTAAAAAGCATGGTGCTGATTTTATTTTAGGTGGAGGAGACCTTGCTGATAAAAATGGACCCATATATAATCCGGAAATATTCAGAAAATTCCTTATGCCAAAATATGAAAAAATAATGGAAGTTTGTAGAACTTTGGGACTTTTTTATGTTTTTAGGAGTGACGGAAATACAAAACCTTTCTGGGATATGTGGTTTTTAGAGATTGGTTTT
>DAORXQ010000058.1 GCA_035371905.1 bacterium
TCCCCCAGTTTTACCCATTTCCAACCTTCTGGTAGTTTGTATGGTTCGTTCATTTTATCAATCCTTCCTTAGCAAAACTATAATAGTCATCTTGATTTTTTCCAATAATTATATGGTCTAAAACCTTTATGTCAACGAGATTACACGCCTGGACTATGCAATTTGTAAGTTCAATATCATTTGCAGAAGGTGTTGCCTCACCAGATGGATGATTGTGAACTAATATAACAGATGCAGCGGATTTTAAAGATGCTTCTTTAACAATTTCCTTTGGGTCAACCACGGTTGCATTTAAACTCCCCATGCTTATTTCCACATTCTCAATTGGCTTGTTCTTAATATCTAAAAGAATGACATAAAAGAACTCTTTTGTAGAATCTTTGAGATATGTTCCGTGATATTCTGCCACATAACTTATTACATCCTCTGCCTGTTTTATCTTTTTCCTCTTTTCTGCTTGTTCCCTAAAAAGCCTCTTGCCAAGTTCCAGCGCTGCTTTAATTTGCACAGCCTTGGCAAACCCAATCCCCTCGATTTTGCGTATTTCCTCAATTGTTGCAGAATCAATACTTCTCAGTGAGCCAAAATGATTAAGCAATCTCTTTGATAGTTCCTCAGCACTTATTCCCTCTTTACCAGTTCTTATGATTATTGCCAGTAGTTTTGAAAGCGGTAGTTTTTCAGGTCCAAGTTTAGCAAGTAGTTCTCTTGGTCTCTCATCTTCTATCCACTGCTTAATTGGGCGGTTTTCTCTTTTTGCATTAACATGTTCTTTTATCTCTTTTCTTAACCTCTCACAATCCTGCGCGGTTTCAAACTTCAATTGATTAATGATTTCTTGTGTTTTCTCTTCGGTCAAAACTCCTTTCTTTGAGCACCTCAAAAAGATTTTTCCTTTTTTACTGCACATTGGATAAATAGCATTTGCAACTATGAATTCGCGCAATGTTTTTGGAATATTATTAAGAGTACTCATGGGGCAAAAAGCCTCCTTTTTGTCTCAAAGATAATATCTTTTGGCTCACCTAACATTTTTAAAGATTCTATCCCGCCTGCTTTAACTACCTCCGGGGCATTAAAGATATATGGATTTTCCAATTCTTCTATTCCGCCTTTCTCAAATTGCTTTGAGAGAGCGAGTAATGTTGCTTTGGTTTTTTCTGGAAAACTGGAAAGCCAATCGCTATGCTTATACTCTAAAGCATCAACACGCTCCTTTCTACTTTTCGGAGCAACACCAAAACCAATTTCCGCCAATATATCATAAAGGTCATAATCCTGCCGTTTAGTCAGCTTACGGATTAATCGCAAACCTCTACCGTCGTCTGGAAGATAATTTATAAGTTCATCTCGTTTTAGAGGATCTATCCACCTCTCACGAAGTTCGTCAAGTGTTTTGACTTTTTTAGTCAAATTAGAAGCTATCATCTGGCTGTATTCCTCAATAGTAACCATTCCCATTTTATCCCCGACTTTTGTGACAATATAAGTTCCAGCAGGATTAACACGGACATCAAATCCTTCTACACGGATAATTTTTTCTTTCCTTCCTTCTCCGGGTGGCTCTGGTGTTGATGTAGGTGGTGGTAGGGGCTCTTTCCCAAGTAAGCGTGTAGCATTTGTGTAATCATAGACACGAAACATCAATTTATTTGTAGGAAGATGAATTCTTGAGCCTCTTCCCATCATCTGCTGAAAAGCAATAGGGGAACGGACATATTTGAAAAATACTACATTTCTAAGAATTGGCACATCTACACCTGTTGTTATTAAATCAACTGTAGTTGCAATGAAATGGCTCCGTTCTGAGCCACGCAGGTCAGCAATATACTGGCTACCTCCAACCGCGGCAGTGCATTTGAAGGCATACGGTTCCAGGCGTTTCTGACCATTTTTAGTACACCAATCAGCGTAGAGATTATTCATTTCGCTTGCTACGGCGTCAGCATGGGTGTCACGCACGCAAAAGATAACAGTCTTTTGGTGAGGTCCACCGGTTTGAAGAAGCATCTCAAATAGGTCTTTACACATAGCCTTTACCCTATCTGGTAACTGGATTATATCTTCAAACGAATTGGCCTCATATTGTTCACGGATCTCATCTGCTTTAATAGGTTGGCCAGTTATTGCGTCTTTTGCTCCTCTAACTTCAATATCTTTTCGGCTTACACCCCTGATGTCAAGATTTACCTCACGACGCACGATTTCACAGGCGGAAAGATATCCATCCTCAATTCCCTGTGCCATATCGTATTCATAGACTGGCTCGCCAAAGTATTGAAGATTATTGGCAGTAATCTCCTCGTCTTCCTTTCGTTCAGATTCACTGCCTCCTTCCCAATAGCGAGGGGTGGCTGTAAGACCAATCTGAATAGCATCCGGATTTCTTCTTAATATAATGCTCCACTTGCCCCATGCACTTCTATGGCATTCATCAATAATAATGTGGCTAAAGTAGTTTTCAGGATAGTTCTCAAGAAAGAATTTTGCGTCTTCCGTTTCAGAAGCGACATTCAGTGTCTGATAGGTGGCAATTAAAATTCTGGCATTCTTTTGAGGGTTTGATGTAGTTACTTCCGCAGCATCAGTACCAAAAACATTCTGGAAGGCAAGAAGTGCTTGACTGCGCAGTTCATCTCTATCGCAAACAAATAAAGCACGACGAAGCCCTCCGGCATCTGCAATCTTTTTCAACAGGTGAACAGCTATAAATGTTTTACCTGCACCTGTGGCAAGGAAGAGAAGCAATCGCTTCTTACCTTGAGCAATCTTCTCCAATGCTGCCCGGATAGCAGCATCCTGATAATAGCGTCTGCTTGCCTCTCCACCAGGATATTGAACCAATAGCGGTTTAGCCTGCTCGCTAGATAGGGAAAACTCAAGTCCTTTCTCGTAGCGCTCACGAAGTTCAGAAGGTGTGGGAAATAAATCAAGTGGCTTGGGTTGGGAAGTCTTGCCTGTAAATTGGTCATATTCTACAAAAAGATAACCATTAGAAGAATAAACAAAAGGAACATGGTTTAAACGGGCGTATCTTTTTGCTTGCTCAAGTCCTTTATCAGGTGGCTCGCTACTTTTCTTCGCTTCAATTAATGCAACCGGTATAGGTGGACTGGCAATGTTAACACGGATACATAAAAGATAATCAATTCTACCCCTTTCTCTTCGTCTCGGCTTTCCATCTATAATATCAATCCCGCGCTCAGTTTCCTCCCGACGAATAAGGTCCTCTGTCCACCCCTTTTTATGAAGTGCAGGGTCAATTAGTTTTGCCTTGGTATCTGCTTCAGTTAAGAGATTATTTAATCCATTCATATCTATGCCTCACTATCATAGTAAAAATGTGCCATTTCCGATAACGTTCCCAGCATAAAGTAAGCCCAGCCCTTTTCTATCATTTCTCTATGCACTGCTAAAACGTAAATATTTACTGAAACTCATTGTTTTAATTTTACTTTTTAACTTTTCAATTTTCAAATTTTCTTTTTATATTTTACCACAACCTAATTATACCTTCCCAAGATTTTGTCAAGTCCGGCAGAAAACATAGCGGATTCGCCTTGTATTGTGGTGAAAGATACCAAAACCCTTGATAAACAAAGGATTTTAGATTTTTTAAAAAACTTGACAAAAATTAGTATGTAATAAGAGGAAGAAAATATGGAAGAGAGAAAACTAAAAAAGAGAAAGCAGTAAAAAAGCATCATCTACAATTTGTATAGAAAAAAGATATTATTTAAAAGTGATAAAGAGAAAAAATATAAAAACTATCTATCAGTTTATTTTTGTTGCAGATAAGAAAAGAAAAAGAAAATTTTATAAACATAAAGACAAAATATCACCAATTAAATAACTGGGTAGATACATAGAATTGCTGAAATTTACCATATAAACAATGAGAGAATAAAGTATGAAGACCTACTAAATCAGAAATATACACATCTTGGACAAATAGAAGTTATAAAAAGTATGAAACGTGATTGCCAGGGCATTACCTTATTTGTAGGTCATCCAGAAATACCATTTGTATAGAAAAGAAAATAGATTCTGATAAATTAGAGGAATATTTGCCTCATAAACTTATCAAGGATATAAGAGAAGAAATGAGACCTCCTTAAAAATATTCTTAATGGGGTTCAGCAAGGATTTACAAAAAAGTTCTTTATCATAAGTTATAACATCCTCCTAATACTTTTGCTATTTCCCACTTTTCTTTTCTTAAAATTATATCATCCTATTAAAAAATTACAATTTTTTAAAACCAATTCCTCTTAATCTATTTTAACCCAAAATTTTTCTGAAGAGGCACAATCAACAAGCGGGTATAAGAAGTAGGTAGGTATGGGGGATGGAGAGGGGTATAAAAAATTGGTTTTGGTGTTAAAAAATATATAGTCCATCAGGAGGGTGAATTTGTTTTATCAATTGGAAATGTGTTTTTTTATTTTGATTGTAAAAATTAAATATTGTAAAATTAAGATATAAATAAGGAGGAAATTTAAAATATGAAAAAATTAATTCCTGAAAAAAGAGAAAAAATGTTAATGGTTAAAAAAATTGTTAAAGAAGCAGTTATTGAAGCATTTGAAGATATTGGATTAAGTAAAGCAATAGAAGAAGGATTGAAAACTGAAAAAGTGGATAAAGAAAAAATTTTTGAAGTCCTTAATAAAAAATTATGAAGATAGAATTTACCTCAAAAGTTTCCTCCGTGATATAGAAAAATTAAAAGATAAAAAGATTGCAAAAAAGGTAAAAAAAATAATTTTAGAATGTGAAAAAAGTCCCTCTCCAAATGAAATAAAAAATCTGAAGAAATTAAAGATAGGTAAAAATTTTTATTCAATTAGAATTGGTAATTACAGAATTGGGATTGTTTTGGAGAAAAATAAATTAATTTTTGTAAGATGTCTCCATAGGAAAGAAATTTACAGGTATTTTCCCTTTTAAAAATATATAGTCCTGAAGGGGGGTAGGTCTCCATTTTATATTGAACATCAAGGGTTTTGCTTATATTTTTTCTAAATTGTATTTTCATCTGGAAATCTTTTAACAAAAAAAGTATTAAAATTCATTGTATATCAATCATTTCAACTAACTGGGTTAAATTATACAATATATTGTGTTTTTAAAGATTAAAAAATACAGAATTTTGTGGTGCCAAATCAGTGCCAAATTAATGTCAAAAAATAGGGTAAAATAGGGTAAAATAGAAAAACATAAAAAATAGTGAAAATTATTGATATACAATGGATTTACTGAATTTTCTTATTTTTTGAAAAATGGCTTAAATAGGATTAGGAAACCGCTGCTCTATCCTTCCTGAGCTACAGGGGCTTTTATAATATATTAACTGAAAAACTTTGTACTTTCAAGAAATATAAATCCTTGTTTTTTGCGTATTTTAAAACCCTTGACTATCAACCATCCCCACAGCCCACCTTAAAGGTGGACTTTCTGGGATTGGATAAAGTTTTTTATGCCTTCTTCAAGTTCCATAAATCCATTCTTATAACCTGCACTTCTCAATTTTTCAATATTCGCCTGAGTAAAATACTGATAACTTTCTTTCATATCTATGGGCATATCAATATATTCAATATTTTTCTTTTTGCCAAGATACTTAAACAAAATTTCTGCCACTTCGTTAAAACTTCTTGCCTTCCCTGTCCCAACATTAAATATCCCTTTTTTCTTTCTATTCTCCATAAAAAACCAGATTACCTCACACACATCTTTTACATATACAAAATCCCTTTTCTGCTCTCCATCCTTATATTCTTTTCTATATGACTTAAATAGTTTTATTTTCCCTGTTTGAGTAATCTGCTCATATCCTTTTGAAATTATACTCCTCATTTCTCCTTTATGTTCTTCATTAGTCCCATAAACATTAAAAAATTTAAGTCCAACAAATTTATTATGAAATTTATTCAAAACAACCCACAGGTCAAATATATTTTTTGAAAGTCCATATAGATTAACAGGGATTAAATTTTCAATATTCTCCTCTTCATCAGAAAAATTTTTTTCTTCTTTTCCATATGTAGCAGCAGATGAAGCATATATAAATTCAATATCATTTTCAAGACAGAAAACGGCAAGTTTTTTTGAGTAAATGAAATTGTTTTTCAGAATATACTCTACATTTTTCTCTCTTGTATTTGTACAGGCACCGAGATGTATTAAAAAATCAAAATTCTTATCAAATCTTTTTTCTTCAATTTTCTGAATAAATTCATCCTTATCATAATAATCCTTAAATTTTTTATTTTCTATATTTTTCCTTTTCTTTTCATTTATCCTGTCAACCAGAATAATATCCTCTATCCCTTTTTTATTTAAGTATCCAAGAAAACAACTACCTATAAACCCACATGCTCCTGTTAGGATAATCTTCATTTTAATTTCTTACCCATAGTTGCTTTTGTTATTGCAGAATATTTAACCCCTTTCAATGATTTAAGATGAAAATATAAATCTTTTATTTTCTCAACTTTTCCCTTAACAGCAACTATCTCCATACAGTTTTCCCTATCCATATGAATATGCTGGGAAGATACAATAATTGGAGAAAACTTGTGCTGAATATCAATAATTTTATCAACAATTTCCCTTACATCATGCTCATAAACAATAACAATACATCCAGTTACATTTTTACCTTTTTCCCATTCTTCTTCAACAAACTTTTCTCTTATTATATCTCTTATTGCTTCTGACCTGTTTTTATACTTCTGTACTTTTATAAAATTATCAAATCTGGTCAATAAATCTTCTTCCATTGATACACCAAACCTTTTCAATTTTCC
Organism: bacterium; assembly: GCA_035371905.1. Lineage (NCBI taxonomy): Bacteria > bacterium. Next base: position 6,813 of record DAORXQ010000058.1, read on the forward strand.
CATTTATTCCCCCATTTTACTTCTCTTTTCTAAATCATGATAATATAAAAACCACTCTCTTATAGCCATAACATAAAGAATTAATGCACATCCTTCAACAAAATATCTTGAGATTCCATTTGTAACATTTGAAAAGACCTTCCCGAGAATACCTATAACCATCCCTATTGAAGAAAAAACAGCCCATAGTCGCATAATATGTGAATTGTATTCATTCCATGCATCAGCAGCACTTGTTATATTTGGAGCATTTTCAAGCCCTTTAAATAAATACTGTAATCCTACCTGACCTCCGTATCTGTTAACTGCTGCAACAATTATATTTGTTATCGCACCATAAAAAATATAGTAGATTAAAATTGTAATATCTTTAAGCCCTCTGGAAAAAGTAGCAAAATAACCCATTAAAAATAAAGAAATGAATGTAAAAAGGTCAAGAAATCTGAATGGTTCAATCCTTCTTTTTGATGTACTTATAAAATTTGAAATTTCTTCTTTAGTCGGGTCTCTTTCTTCATCCTTCAATCTGTCATTTAAAAACTTAAATGCCTTATTAACAGGTTGCCTTACTAAATTTTCTTTAAAAATTTCATCAATATATTTGAAAAACATATATTCTCCACCAGCCTTCAAAATTTTACTTTCATAAAGATGGCTTATTTCTCTTTTAATCTCTTCTACAATTCTGTTAACGTCAATTACTTTAAGATGTCTAACAAAATACTTTAACCTTTCCACTTCCTCATCTGAAAAATTAAACTCATCCTTTAAAATCTTATAAATTTCTTCATTTTTTCCATTCGCAACAAGTTTGTAAATCTGAAATTTTACATTAGAATACTTTTCTGCAAGATAAATAAAATCTTCTTTATTTTTGAAAATATTAAAAATTTCTCTTTCAAAGTTTCTCCAAGTTCTTATTTCTTTACTCTCATAAATTTCTTTAATCTTCCCTTTTTCAAAAAATTTCTGAACCATAGATGATGGAAAATTTGCAGTTAATTTAAGTGATTTCTTCATAAAATAAATTTCAGCAGGAGCCCTTATAAAAGCAAGAATTCCAGAAGCAAGAGTATACCAAGTATTATCCTTCAATCTTTCAGCAACCCTTACAAAAACACTTGCGCCAACAATACTTCCTGCAAGATTTCCATAAACTGTCTGCCTTATTCCATGTTTAACCTCTGGAAAAAGGCCTTCATCAGAATAAAAACCCCTTAAATTATAACTTCCAAACCCATATATTGCTCTTCTTATTAAAGCAAAAGGAGAAAAAGAAGTTGTTGCAATTTCACTTTCTTCATAATCAATTAAAATATCCTCATTTTTTCCCATCTCAATTAAATTTTTAACCTTGAAGATATACTGATGATGTGGAGTACAGAAATAAGGTCTTTCAGGTTCTTTGTCCTTCAATCTGAATTCAAAAAATGGCTTTGTTCTTACAACTTCTATTTCTCCTATATGGTTATCAAAAACTAATTCTATTTTTTTACCATTTTTTATCTTTAAAGACCTCATATTTAGAACTTCAAAATTCCTTCTTTTCAAAAATTCCAGTATAAAATTAGAAACTATCTCTAAATCTGTTTTTCTGTAAATTTTTTCTCCTCTTATTACATATTCTTTCTTCCCTTCAGTAAAATTAAGCATCTTTTCAATCTTTGCAGGAAAAACTTTAACAATTATATCACCATTTCTTGTCATTGTTCCTTTATATTCTCTATTAAAAAGGTCAAAATATCTGTAATTATCAAAAAAAGGATTCCAGTTCCATGCAATTTCCTTAATTATCTTTGTATTATTAAATTTTCCAATAAATTCTATTGCTTTCTCAATTTTTTCTATATTTTTATTTTTTCTCATATTTTTTATTTTTCTATTTATTTACAAATTGTCAAGTTTAAATTTCTTATTGACATATTACAACAGAAAGTTTATATTTAAACCAATGTGAAGGGTCAAAAAATGGAAAAAATTAAATGTGCAGTTATAGGAACCGGTATTTTTGGTGAAATACATGTTCATACTTACAAAACATATCTTAAATCTGAACTTATAAAAATCTGTGATATAAATGAAAAAAGAGCAAAGGAGATAAGTGAAAAATATGATGTAAAATATACAACTGATTATAAAGAAATTGCACAAGATAAAGAAATTCAGGCAGTTTCAGTTGTCACTCCTGATTTTGCTCATAGAGATATTGTTATTGAAATGTTAAAAAGTGGAAAAAATGTTCTTGTAGAAAAACCCATGGCAACAAATACGAAAGATGCAGAAGATATGGTAAATGAGGCAAAAAGAAGTAAAAAAATTTTGATGACAGATTTCCATAACAGATTCAATCCTTATTTTGTTCAAATTAAAGATAGTTTTGACAAAGGTGAAATTGGAAATATTTGTTCAATTTATACAAGATTGAGTGATAGAATAGATGTTCCTTTAAAATGGTTTTCATGGTCAGGTAAATCAGGTCCTCACTGGTTTTTATTTCCTCATACAGTTGACCTTGTTTGCTGGTTCTCAAAATCTCTTCCAGAAAAAATTTATGCAATTGGGAAAAAAGGAGTTCTTTCAGGATATGGCATTGATACTTATGATACTGTTACTGCAATTTTAGATTTTGGAAGATTTTATGCAACAGTTGAGACATCCTGGATTATTCCTGAATCCTGGCCCTCTATTGTTGATTTTTATTTTAAAATTGAAGGAAGTAAAGGTAAACTTGAAGTTGATTTAAATGAATTTGTATGTAAAATATCTTCAGATATAAAAAGAGAAACAAATTTCCCCATGATAACAGGATATTTACCTATTGATGGAAAACCTATTGGTTTTGCTTCTCTACCAATTCAGCATTTTATTGATTGTATATATGATAATAAAGAACCTTTTATAACACTGGAAGATGGTCTTAATAATGTTAAAATAATAGAAAAAATAGTTGAATCAGTGGAAAAAGGAAAAACAGTTTTTTTAAAATAGAAAGGAGGAATAAAAATGAAACTTGGAATTGTAACTTATATGATTGCTGCTGAATGGGATGTTGATACAATTATAAAAAAATGTGAAGAACTTGGGTATGAAGGAGTGGAATTGAGGACACAGCACAAACATAAAGTAGAATCAAACCTGACAAAAAAAGAAAGAGAAGAAGTAAGGAAAAAATTTGAAAATTCAAAAGTTAAACTTGTTGGACTTGGGACAATTTTTGAATATCACAGTCCTGATAAAGAAATTTTGAAGAAAAACATTGAAGGAACAAAAGAATATGTAATACTTGCAAAAGATGTAGGAGCAGAAGGAATAAAAGTAAGACCAAATGCTTTTCCACCCAATGTTCCTAAAGAAAAAACTATTGAACAGATAGGAAAATCATTAAGAGAGGTATCATCTTTTGCTTCTGATTATGGTATAAAAATCCGGCTTGAAGTCCATGGACATGAAACATCAAACCCTGTATATATAAAGCAGATGGTAGATATTGCAGACCATCCAAATCTTTATGTATGCTGGAATTCAAATATGACAGATATTGATGAAACAGGTTCTATTGAGAAAAATTTTAATCTTCTGAAAGATAAAATAGAGATTGTACATATAAATGAACTCTGTAATGATTATCCATGGTTGACATTATTCAAATTACTTAAAGAAATAAACTTCAAAAACTTCTGTCTTGCTGAGATATTGTCAAATCCAGAGCCAGAAAGATTATTGAGATACTATAAAGCACTTTTCAACGCATATTTGAAACTTGTATAAAGATTGATTTCAATTATTTTTTCACCGGTATTTGAAGTCAATAATAAATGGTTAAAGAGAATTAAAAATGGAAAAAAAAGATATAATTATTTTAATGCCTGACCAGTTAAGATGGGACTGTTTAGGTGCTTATGGAAACAAAATCATAAAAACACCCAATATTGATAAAATTGCAGAAGAAGGGGTTATATTCAAAAATGCCTATACAACAAGTCCTCTTTGTATGCCTGCAAGAGCATCTTTTGTAAGTGGACTTTACCCTCACCTG